>CAYLIR010000056.1:0-9175 GCA_964383515.1 uncultured Acidimicrobiaceae bacterium | reverse complement strand
ATCGTCTGGCGAAGACGGCCTCGTTGGCGTCGGTTCTGGATCGGGTGTCGTCACGTCCAAGGACGGCTACATCATCACGAATCATCACGTGGTCGATGGAGCTTCCGCCTACAAGGTCGAATTCGAAGACGGCAGGGTGTACACAGCGGAGCTCGTCGGGAGTGACCCGCTGACAGACCTGGCGGTCCTCAAGATATCGGCAGACAACCTCGTCCCCATCGATTTCGGCTCCTCCGAAGACCTCGAACTCGGCGACCCGGTCATCGCCATCGGAAACCCGCTCGGCCAGGACGGTGGAGCGTCCGTTTCCGTCGGAATCGTCTCGGCGTTCGATCGACGCGTCGACTTCTCCCCGACCGACTCCCTCCACGGCATGATCCAGACCGATGCCGCGATCAACAGCGGATCCTCCGGTGGCGCACTCGTGAACGCAGATGGCGCCCTCGTCGGCATCACGTCGGCGATCGGTGTGTCCCAAGCCGGCCCTGAAGGCATCGGCTATGCGATCCCTGTCGAGCTGGTCGAGAGGATCTCCGACGAGATCATCGAGACCGGCGACGTCGTGCATCCGTTCCTCGGCGTCACCATTGGGACCTACCACGAGGAAGCTCCCGACGGAGCGACGATCCCTGCCGGCGCAGAGATCGAGATGATCGAAGGCAAAGACTCCGCAGCCCGCCTCGCCGGTATGCAAGAAGGTGACATCGTCGTGCGCATCGGGGACAAGGAGATCAAGGACCAGACCGACCTGATTCTTGCAGTACGCCTGTATCGTGTCGGTGACGAAGTGGAGTTCGGTGTCATCCGCAACGGCGAGCCAAAGACGTTCACCGTGACCATGGGACAGCGGCCCGCAGAGTTTGGAGGCTGACCTCGATGTACGGGATGGACGACGAAGGCATCTTCGAACAGTTGTTCAAGATGCTGCAGTCCTCCGGACCGGTGAACTGGAAGCTGGCCAGAGAGGTGACGAAGAGCCTCGCTGGCCAGCTTGAGCCCGTGGAACCATCCGTTGCAGAGGAATACCGCGAACTGGCGCACGTCGCCGATGTGCGGATATCGACGTTGACCTCTCTGCCGTCGCCTGCATCCGGGGAACTCAACCCGACGGATCGCGCAACCTGGGCAGCCGAGAACCAGCAGTCGTTCCGAATCCTCGTCGAGCCGCTGGCATCGAAGTTCCATGACCTGACCGGCTCAACCCAGATCCCCGGCTTGAGCGGCATGGAGTCCATGTTGGCCCCCCTCGTGCCCGCACTACTCGGTATCCAGGCAGGCACGATGGTCGGGTTCATGAGCCATAGGGCACTCGGACAGTTCGACACAGGCATCCCCGCGATGGATCATGATCGACCGTACGTGATCGTCCCCAACCTCGACGACTTCGCTATCGACCATGGTGTGGACCACCGCCAGATCAGGCTCTGGGCCGCCCTCCATGAGGTCGCATTCCACAGGATCATGTCGATCGAATGGATCCGAGGGCGATTCGTCGAACTGGTCGAGGCGTTCTATGCATCTGTCGAGATCGACGCGAGCGACCTCCTCGGAAAGCTGTCTGGAGCGATGGGCGATCCCGCAGAACTCGAGCGCATGTTCGGTGACCAAGACGACGCATCCGGGATGATCACCGGCACGTCGGACCCGCAGCGTCTCGCAGCACTCCAGGC
Organism: uncultured Acidimicrobiaceae bacterium; assembly: GCA_964383515.1. Lineage (GTDB taxonomy): Bacteria > Actinomycetota > Acidimicrobiia > Spongiisociales > UBA5794 > JAMBLL01. The sequence goes on along the minus strand of CAYLIR010000056.1, from coordinate 7,505 downwards.
ATTCACCGCATTCATCGAAGGGTACGCCGACCGTATCGTCGCCATCGCTGGTGTCGGCCTCGTGCCGAGTATCGAACGCATCGAAACGGCGTACAACCGACGTCGCACCGAACCGAACCAGGCAGAACAGTTCCTCCAGCAGTTCGCGGGCCTGGAACTTGAGCGCCATAGAGCCACGGATGCTCGCAAGTTCTGCGACGACGTGGTCGAACGTTGGGGAGACGACGCGCTCGGCAAGGTGTGGGAAGACCCGACGAACATGCCGCTTCTTGGCGAGCTCACCGACCCGATCGGGTGGGCGGCGCGGGTACTGCTCGACGACGTACCCTTCGACGACCCCAGCTAGGGCTCTGGGAGATGGCTGCAGCACGACAGGCCGAGCTCAGCCGCCGGTAGCGCTCTTCTACGTGGGCAGGTTCTTCGAGCGCATCACAGGCCACGGCGCCACCATCTCCCAGACCACCGCGTTCGTCGTCTCAGCGGCATATCCACAGGACAGCTGAACACATCCCAGGACCCAGCGTGACACTGTGGAACCGCATCGAGGAGCACGGCTTCACACCGGGAGACTCATGATGCTGAGAGTCGGTCTATCATCGTGTCGAATCGCTCACCACCCTACGTCGTCAGGTACGCGCTTGGATCACGCCGCATCGCCAGAGCCGCCATCACCCATCGTCACAGGCCCCAAACGAGGTATGCCGCCGCCGGTCAGAGCGGCGATCGTCGTCGGCCTTCTGTATCTGTTCCTCGTCGGCGTCAAGATGCTCGAAGGCGGCATCAAGGAACTCGGCTCAGACGTTGCAGGCGGGCTCTTCAGCGGCATCACCAACCCTGTCGCAGCCCTGTTCGTCGGTATTCTCGCGACAGTTCTCGTCCAGTCGTCGTCCGTGACGACATCTACCATCGTCGGCCTCGTCGCGGCAGGACAGCTCCCCATCGAGATCGCCGTCTACATGGTGATGGGGGCGAACATCGGAACGACGATCACGAACACGATCGTGTCGCTTGCCCATGCCCGTCGTTCCGAGGAGTTCAGACTCGCGTTCGCGGCAGCGACGATGCACGACTTCTTCAACCTGATCGTCGTCATCGTGTTCCTGCCGCTCGAGTACTTCACCGGCTTCCTCCTCAAGGCAGCAACATGGATCGCACAACTCCTTCCGGGCGGCGCTGACGCCACCTTCAACTCGCCCATCAAGGGCGCAGTCAAGTGGGGCGCCAACCTCATCGAAGGTGTGTTCGAGGCGTTCATAGAGCATGCGACAGCGCTCGGCGTCGTGTTCATCGTCTTCGGTATCTTCCTCATCTTCCTCACACTCATGCTCATCACGAAGAACATGAAAGTGCTCATCGCGGCACGCATCGAAACGTCCATCAATGTGGCCCTCGCCAAGAGTGGCCTCGTCGGGATGGTGGTCGGTGTTCTCGTGACGATCGCCGTGCAGTCGTCCTCCATCACGACGTCCATCCTCGTCCCGCTCGTTGCTTCCGGGATACTCCTTGTGAGGAACGCATATCCGATCACGCTTGGGGCGAATATCGGAACCACGATCACCGCTCTCTTGGCAGCTCTCGCAACCGGGTCGATCGCCGGCATGGAGATCGCCATCGTGCACCTGCTGTTCAACGTCTTCGGGATCGTGGTCGTGTACCCCATCGCCAAGATCCGCTACACCCCCGTCATCCTCGCAGAGAAGCTCGCCGACCTAGCCGTCAAGCGGAAGTCGATGGCCGTCGCATATGTGCTTGTCGTATTCGTCGCGATCCCGATCCTTGGTATCGTCGTACTCAACTAGGAGGGTCACGTGGTACTCGAATTCTTCAAAGGCAGACGCCAATCACCGATAGACGAGGTGCGAGCAACGCTCGTCCGCATGCTCGAAGACGGGCACGATGTGTTCGTCACTGCTTCCGAGGCGCTCTTTGGCGGCGGCAAGTCGAAGGCCACGAAACGCGAGGTTCGTTCGACCGACCAGGAGATCAACCAGATGCAGGCCAGTGTGCGGCGCGCGCTCATGGTGCATGCGGCCGTCAACAGCGGCGACTTGCCGCTCGTACTCCAGTACGCATCCATCGTCAAGGATGCCGAACGTGTCGGCGACTACGCAAAGAACCTGTACGACCTCGTTCGCTACGGCGCCAACTTCGCAGGTGCCATCGATGAGGACGAACTAGTCGGCTATCGGGACGCGGTGGCGGATCTGATCCTCGAAGCGGCAGCTGTGTTCGATGCGATGGACACGGAGAGAGCCCAGGCGCTGCTCAACAAGGCCGACGGCTTCCTCAAGGACTATGACGGCCATGTGAAGGCGCAGTGCAAGGCCCCGCCAGGCACAGATGCGCGGTTCGCTGTCACGCGGGCGTTGTACTACCGGTTCCTGAAGCGGGTAACCGCTCATGTGATGAACGTCCTGACATCGCTCGTACAGCCTCTCGACCGACTTGACTACTACGACGAAGCACCAGAAGACCGGCAGCCGTAGGATCATCAGCGCCGAAACCGCGGCGCGTCCAGAACTCGGTCCGCTCGAACACCGCTACTGTGCGTTCCATGGACTTTGCATATTCAGATCGTTCACTCACGTATCAAGAGCAGCTCGCTGCGTTCATGGAGGACTACATCTACCCGGCTGAGCGTGCCATCAAGAACAGAGACCCGCTCCCCGGCGAACCCGTCGAAGCACCTCCCGAGATGGCCGCACTCAAGCAGGCAGCGAAACAGCAGGGGCTGTGGAACCTCTTCCTTCCCGATGAGGAGTACGGCCCAGGCCTCGGGAACACCGAGTACGCACCCCTCGCAGAGATGATGGGCCATGTCATCGAACTCGCACCTGAGGCGACGAACTGTTCAGCGCCCGACACCGGCAACATGGAGGTCATTCACGACTTCGGGACTCCCGAACAGAAGGAGCGGTGGCTCGTGCCCCTCCTCGAAGGCGAGATCCGGTCGAACTTCGGCATGACCGAGCCTGCGGTCCCGTCGTCGGATCCGAGGAACCTCGAAACCACGATCACACCAGACGGCGATCACTACATCGTCTCTGGCACCAAGTGGTGGTCGACGGGTGCCATGTCGAAGGACTCGAAGGTCGCGATTGTCATGGGCATCACCGATCCGGACGCACCACCGAAAGCCAGATACTCGATGATCCTCGTTCCCATGGATGCCGACGGCGTCGAAGTCGTTCGCGATCTCACCGTGTTCGGGTACGCGCACCGGGGCGGCCACGGGGTGGTCTCCTACAACGATGTACGTGTTCCTGCCGAGAACATGATCGCTGGCCACGGCCAAGGCTACATGATCGCCCAGGCTCGGCTTGGACCGGGGAGGATCCACCACTGCATGCGTGCGATCGGCCAGGCAGAGCGGGCACTCTCGATGATGATCGCACGGGCGAAGTCACGTGAGATGTTCGGCAAGAGACTCTCCGACCAGGGCGTCATCCGGGAGTGGATCGCAGAGTCCCGCTGGCGTATCGACCAGGCGCGACTGCTCGTGCTCAAGGCCGCATGGCTCATCGACACACAGGGCAACCGTGCTGCGCGCAGGGACATTTCGACGATCAAGATCGTCGCCCCGAACACGGCGCTGTGGGTGATAGACAAAGCCATCCAGGTCCATGGCGGAATGGGTGTCTGCGACGACACGCCACTTGCCGGAATGTGGGCCAACATGCGCACCTTGCGGATCGCCGATGGCCCGGACGAGGTTCACGCCATGGTCGTCGCCGGCCGAGAGATCGGCAGGTAGTCAGCAGCTAGCCCGACGGGCAGGGTTCGCGCTCAGCCGAAGAGCCTGTGCCACCACACCGACAGCATGTTCCTGCTGTCGGGCGCGGGGAGCACATCGAGGACCGCCTCAAGATGGTCCGGCGGGAGGTCACCGACGAGAACAAAGCTGCGATCCCTGTCGAGCCAATGGACGCGCACGTCGTGGGCGGCGGGAATCATCTCGTAGATCCCGCTGTCTGTGACGAACGAGCTCGCTTCGGCGAACCCGTCCACCGGCGTGGACTTCGGGATAGCGAATAGGGAGAACCCGAAGAGGCCGTCCGAGTAGAAACCCTGCTCAGACCCTCGCGGGCCCGAGAACACATCGACGAGCTTGTAGCCGGCCAGCTCCTCTGGCAGCACATCGCTGTCGACGTGCATGATCACCTGCACCGGGACAGAGGACACATCGTCTGGCTCCGGATACATGCGGTACGGCTTGAAATCACTCAGCGACACGGTGCGGAACACGCGTCCGTCGTCGGTGAACACCTCCGTGAGGAGCACAGCACCCGATCGGTTGTCGATGATCAGCGTTGCCCGCTTGATGCCGCCCTCCATGATCTCGACCCGCTTGGCAGGCCGATGCATGTGTACCACATCTGTGACGTTGCCCACCGAGTACCGCTCGATCTCGGGACGCGTCTTGGCCGTGTAGAAAGCGACACCCGAAGGAGCTTCGCCCATCGACACGAGCCGGCCGTTGCCCGACACCGTCCAGAGGGAGTTCGTCCTGACCAGTTCGCCTCCGCTCCAATGCTCGACGAGTTGCTCCACGATCTCGATCTGGTCACCCCAGACGGACTTCGTGACCCTCGTTGCGTTGTAGGTGGCTTCCCGGGCAGTGGCGATGATGTCCTCGACATCCCCGGCTGAGGCCGCGGGTGCGAACACAGCGAGAGCAACAGCGAACGTCGTTCCCACGACCACGGAGCGGCCCAGCCCTGTCATGGCGAAGTGCTCGCATTGGAGATCTGCACAGCCGCTGGCACTGAAGCCACAGCAGCGTGACGGTTGTCCAGATCCGCTATCGAGATCGATGGCTGATCCTTGCTGGAACCCAGTGGACCCAAGGTGAGGATCAGGAGGACAGCGGCAACCCCGGCCGCCAGAGCGACCAACGCCGACGAGCGACGTGTCACCGCCTCTTTGCGTTCTCTGTGAACATCGAGGAACGCTGGCGGCTCGACGCCTGGCAACGCCCGCACGGCGATCCTGGATCTGTCGAGATCCGCGAGCATCATGCGACATTCCCCGCAGTGTTCGAGATGAGACGTCACGACCGGAACTTCAGCCGTGGCGAGCTCCCCGTCGAGAAATGCAGACAGTTGCTCGTCGAGGTGCCCCGAGGGCAGCAGATGCGCCGGAACTTCGAGCATGGGCAGCAACCGCACCGCACGCCTGGCCTCTTTGAGCATGCGAAACACAGCGATCGCTTCGAGATCCTCCTCGAGCGCATGGACGACCTCGTCGAGCTCCTCGGGGGTCAGCGCACCATCGAGATAGGACGACAGCAGGATCGAGAGCCGCTCAGGGAGAGGGTTCATGCCGGCCATGTAAGTAGACCTCTCAGCATCGACCGCCCGCGGTGGATCCTCGACCGAACCGTTCCCACAGGGACATCGGTCACGTCTGCGATCTCGTCATAGGTCAACCCGACGACATCACACAGGACAACGGCTTCCCTGAAGTCGTAGGGGAGCTTGACAAGCGCAGCCTGGACATCGTCGGACAACCGGACGCTCGCGAGCACCTCGTCAGGGGACGGGCTTGCGCCGAGAGCCGAAAAGTCACCCTCGGGCAGGGGCACGGTTGGCCGGCGCTTGTTCTTTCGGATACCATCGAGGAACGCGTTGCGGGTGATACGCCAGAGCCAGCCCTCGAACGATCCCGGCGTATAGGACGCAAGACCCTTGCGGACGCGCAACAACACCTCCTGGACGAGATCAGCAGCGTCGTCGGGGTTCCCCGTCAGGCGGTAGGCAAAGGTGTAGATCTTGCGCCCGTACCGGTGCGCAACGTCTTCCCATGTCAGTGTGGTGTGTTCGGACATTGTCCCCATCTCGAAGCGTATAACGCCCTCAGTGGCGGGGAAGTTCCGGAATACGCCTCAGACGTTCGTGTCCTCTGGCAGGTCCTCGCCCTCGCTTGCGCCCTCTTCGATGCCTTTCTTGAACTCCTTCGCGGATGCACCGATCGAACGAGCAAGCTCCGGGAGTTTCTTCGCACCGAACAGCAGCACCACGACGGCAACGATGATGAGCAACTCTGTCGGTCTCAAGCCACCAAGCATTGTGGACTCCTTTCGTACTTCCGAGTGTAGCTAGTGAACCGTACTGGTATACGACAGATGCAGACCTGCAGCGATCAGGAAACTGCGAAGGAATCGACGAAAGCCTGGAGACGCTCCCTCGTGATGAACACGAGCCGTTTGTCTCGCTTCTCTCGCTCGTACATGGTGTATGGGCCGTACTTGTCTGTTACGAGGATCGCGAGATCCGGATTCGTCTGTACGACGCCTACAGAGATCTCGGCGAGCACTCGCTCGTCGAGCTCAGGGTGTGTGCCTGGATCGTGCTCGATGATGACGAGCACCGCGTTCTGCCCGTTGCGATGCAGCCCGAAGATATCTGCCTTCTCCACAGATCCGATGTTGAAGCCTGTGCGCCCGACCATCACCTCATACCCGCTCAGGCGCAGGAGGCCGAGCACCATGTCTTCGAGTGACATGCCTTCCGGATCGACGCCGATCGACCGAAGATGCGCTTCGACCGTCGCTGGCAGTTCGATGAACTCGGACACGGGTTCGAGCGCCTTGGTCGGTGGTGGCGTCGTTGCAACGCTCGTATCGGCAACGACCGAAGCCACATGCGCGATCGGGTCGTGCTCGAGTTCGACGAGCATGTCCAGCCTCGGGTCGGGGAACTCCCCGACCTCAGGCAGTTCCACTACGTTCACGACCTCGGGCGTGCCGCCTCGCATCGCCGACACCTCGATACGGCGCACACCGCCAAGGGGGAATCCTTCGGCCTGTTTCCCACGGACGTACTCGACGGCGGTCGAGGTCAACAGGTCGATGAGATGCTCACCGATGGGCCCGTCGCCGAGAGGTACCTGGAACACGGCCTTGGCCGTTTCCCCCTTGACGTGGAAGTCGGTGACCAGCGGCAGTGGACGTTGGGGAATCATCGGAGCAGGTGCCACAGATCGCTGCGCCGTCTGACTCAATGACTGCATGAGGTAGAGCAGGAGAGCGGCGATCGCAAGAGCGACAGCGACGGCTACGACGGCTACGACGGTTGTGGTCGACACGGGTCTCTCCTACTGATTGCGCACATTGATTGTACGCCGATCGTGCAACGATTCGGGCTCGTCAACTGGCGCGACGGCGGCGTTCAGCTATCTGCCGCTCGCGTCGGATCTTGCGCCGCTCCCGTTCGGACATGGCTCCCCATATGCCGAACTTCTCGCTGGATACGATGGCGAACTCAAGGCACTCCGCTCGCACAGAGCACTCGCGGCATATCTTCTTGGCAGCGCGCGTCGAAGCACCGCGTTCGGGGAAGAACAGATCTGGGTCAGCACCGCGGCAGTTCGCGAAGTCCTGCCAGGCGAGGTCCACGCCGCCGGCCTGGAGGGCTTCGATAAGGTCTAGGATCACGTCCACTCCGTGGTTGTTGTAATTACGATTATGTAATTCAACATGACTCGCGCGCGCGTGTCAAGTCCGC
>CAYLIR010000055.1:0-9227 GCA_964383515.1 uncultured Acidimicrobiaceae bacterium | reverse complement strand
CCACGAAGACGCCGATCTCGCCGTCGGTCTGCTCCCATATCTCCGGCCCGGTAGCAAGCACATGCGACCGTGGATTTGCCGGGTTCGAGTACTGGTCGGGCCGGTAGTGGTGGGGACGTTGGGACAGATCGTTGGCAACCGAGTAGTACGACGTTGGATCCTCAGGCAGCACATCGGTCGGGCACACGATCACCTCAGCGCCGTATGCCTTGAGCAGATCCTGTTTCTCCTTGGACTGCTTGTCCTGCATCACACAGATCAGCTTGTATCCCTTGATGGCGGCGACCATCGCAAGGCCAACACCGGTATTGCCGGATGTCGGTTCCACGATCGTGTCACCTGGCTGGAGCCACCCGTTCTCCTCAGCTCGCTCGATCATGCCTGCGCCGATGCGGTCCTTGATCGATCCACCCGGGTTCATGTGCTCGATCTTGGCAACGAGATTGCCATTCGGGTGAATGCGGGCAAGGCGGACGAGTGGCGTGTTCCCGATCGCCTCGACGATGTTGTTCTGTATGTCCATGCACGCCAGAGTACCGCGCAACATCACATGGTATGTGTGGTACGTGAAGGGCGTCGTCGACGTATCCCGCCCGTAGGTACCCTTGCTCCTCATGGTTGACACACTGATCAAGGCCAGATCACTGACGAAGAAATTCGGCGATTTCGTCGCTGTCGATGGCATCGACTTCGACGTGAAACCGGGTGAGACGTTCGGGTTCCTTGGACCGAACGGTGCTGGCAAGACGTCGACCATGCGCATGATCGGCGCGGTCAGCCCCATCACGAGTGGAGAGCTGTCCGTCCTCGGTATCGACCCCATGGCGGAGGGGCCCCGACTGCGTGCACGCCTGGGTGTCGTCCCACAGGAGAACAACCTCGATGAGGATCTCAGCGTCGACGACAACCTCATGATCTATGGGCGATATTTCGATCTGCCACGCAGCGATATCCGCTCCCGCGTCGACGAACTGCTCGAGTTCGTGCAGTTGACGGAGAAGAAGGACGCGAAGATCAGCGCACTGTCGGGTGGCATGAAACGACGCGTGATCATCGCACGGGGGCTCATCAACGAGCCGGATCTCTTCATCCTTGACGAACCGACCACAGGGCTCGACCCCCAGGCTCGGCACGTTCTGTGGGACCGCCTGTACCGACTGAAACAGCAGGGGGTGACGCTCATCATCACCACCCACTACATGGACGAAGCAGAGCAACTCTGCGACAGGCTCGTCGTCATGGACAAGGGCAAGATCGTGGCCGAAGGATCGCCCTCTGAGCTGATACGAGAGCACACGCCACGCGATGTCGTTGAACTGAGGTTCCCCGTCGGTGTGCTCGACACCATCAAGGACCGCGTCGCGCAACTCACCGAGCAGGTGGAGATCCTCGCCGATCGGGCCCTCGTCTACACCGACGACGCAGAAGCGCTGATCGCGGCGATCGCTGAGTCGGACATGGAACCCGAACTCGTACTGGCGCGACGCTCATCGCTCGAGGACGTGTTCCTCCGCCTCACCGGCCGGACGCTGGTGGACTGATGTCCATGCCGCTCTCCCTCAGAGTCGCCGAGGCTGAGGCGCGCATCTACCGTCGCACATGGCGGGGCTCGGTCGTCTCCAGTTTCCTCACGCCGATCCTCTATCTCCTCGCCATGGGCGTCGGCCTCGGATCGCTCGTCGATGCGAACCTGCCGGAAGGCCTTGAGAACGTCCCCTATCTCGCCTTCCTCGCCCCTGGCCTACTCGTCGCGACCGCCATGCAGATCGGGGCGTCTGAAGGTTCGTGGAAGGTCATGGGTGGTATCAAGTGGCGCGAGACATGGAAGGCACGCCTCGCGAGCCCGATCGACGTGTCGAGCTTGGTGCTCGGACACATGATCTGGTCCTCGGTGCGCGTCTTCATGGTTTCCGTCATCTTCGCGGTCGTCATGGCAGTGTTCCGCGTCGCCCCACTCATGGAGTCGCTCCTCGCAGTCGTCCCTGCGGTCCTCGTGGGCGTGGCCATGGTCGCAGCCACGACCTCGTACACGGTGCGGCTCAAGAACGAAGCCGGTCTCGCTGCCTACTTCCGGTTCGTCGTCATCCCGATGTTCCTCTTCTCTGGTGTGTTCTTCCCCGTCTCGAACCTCCCCGATCGGCTGCAACCTGTTGCCCTGGCAACGCCCATCTTTCACGGCGTCGAACTCGCTCGTTCGCTCGTCATTGGCACAACGCCCCGGATCGCACCGGCCATGAGCGTCGCGTATCTCGTGGTGTGGATCGTCGCTGGCACCTACCTCGCCATAGGGCCCATACGACGAAAGCTCAAGCCATGACGTTCGAAACGCTCACCACCAGGGTCGCACCACCTCTCCAACGGCGGTGGCGTGGCCGATACCTCATCGAACGGAACCTCATCGCAACGAGGTCGTACTGGCTGGTCGTGCTCTCCGGCTTCTTCGAACCGCTTTTCTATCTATTCGCCATCGGAATCGGACTCGGCCAGCTCGTCGGCGATATCGAGGTTGCCGGAAGGGTGATCTCGTACACAGCGTTCGCGGCGCCCGCGATGCTCGCTGCCTCGGCAATGAACGGCGCTGTGTTCGAATCGACGAACATCTTCTTCAAGCTCAACTACGGGAAGGTCTACGACGGCATACTCGCGACGCCCGTCGAGCCGACCGAAGTCGCGTCCGGAGAGATCGCCTGGACGCTCACCCGCGGGGCGATCTATTCCCTCGCGTTCCTGATCGTGATGGCAGCGATGGGCCTGATCACCTTCCCGATCGGCATCCTCGCGTTCCCAGCAACGATCCTCATCGGGTTCGCCTTCGGCGCTCTCGCAACCGCGGGAGTCACGTGGATGCGCACCTGGCAGGATCTCGACTACGTGACGCTTGTCACGCTGCCACTCTTCCTCTTCTCTGCGACCTTCTACCCCCTCGACGTGTACCCCGAATGGCTCCAGAAGGCGACGTGGATCTCTCCCCTGTTCCACGGCGTCGTGCTCACGCGGGGGCTCACCCTGGGGGTCTTGGACTGGAGCATGCTCATCAACGTCGCGTATCTCGCTGCCCTCGGACTCCTGGGCTCGTGGGTCACAGCACGCCGCATCGGCAAGATGCTCAGGCCATAGCCCGAAACTGCTGCAGAGACGACCGACAGGAATGGTCGTGAAACAGCGCGCTTCACTACGATGGGAGCGCCCCCACCTGGGGTGGGGTATACTGACATCATGAAACCCGAGCACAAGACTTCAGCGACGAACAGGCTCAAGACGATCCGCGGCCACCTCGAAGGGGTGCTGCGGATGGTCGAAGAGGAGCGCTACTGCCCAGAGATCATGAAACAGGTGTCTGCGCTGCAGGGTTCGCTCGAAGGAGTGAACCGGGTCCTCCTCCAGAACCACATCGAGACATGTGTACTCGAGCATGTGGAACAGGGACGATCGGAACAGGTCGTTGACGAGCTCCTCGAAACGCTCAGGTACACGCCAGGGCTCCCCATAGCGAAAGGTCGACAATGACCCAGATAACACTCTCCGTCCCCGACATCTCCTGCGGCCACTGCAAGACGTCCATCGAAGGCGCTGTGAACCCGCTCGGCGGTGTCACCAAAGCTGAGGTATCGATCGATGACCGCACCGTCGACATCGAGTACGACCCTGCAACCATCGAGCTGGACGCGATCGTCGCGGCCATCGACGAACAGGGCTACGAAGTCGAAGGCCTCTAGCCAACCACCGGTGCAATGCTCCTGCAAGGTTCGCCGGTTCGTTGACGCGCAGAGCCACGCCCACCCATCCGATCGTCCATGAAAGGAACGCACATGGCTGCAACGGAGATACGTTTCGACGTCGAAGGCATGACATGCGCGTCCTGCGCGGTACGGATCGAGCGCGTACTCGGCAAGCAGGACGGCGTCGAGTTCGCCAACGTCAACTTCGCCGGGCAGGAAGCGCGCGCGACCATTGCAGCGGATGTGGACGTTGACGCGCTGCGTGCTGCTGTCGCAAAGATCGGCTACACCATCGAAGAGATCGATCCCGACCATGATGATCGCTCGATCACCGAACGCTACAACGCCGAAGCCAAGTACCAGCTTCGCAACGTCGTTGGCGCTGGCGCCCTGACGATCATCCTCATGCTGTTCGCGTGGTTCGGCCCAGACGCCCTGTGGAACCAGTGGCTCCAGTTCGGTCTGACGAGCATCGTGGTCTTCTACTTTGGCGCTCAGTTCCACAAAGCGACCTGGAAGCAGGTTCGGTCTCTGTCCCCCGCGATGGACACGCTCATCACCACCGGCACGCTATCGGCGTGGCTCTTCTCGACCTATGTGCTGATCGCGAACACCCTCTCGACAGACGGGCATGAGGGAGCGTTGTTCTTCGAGACCGCAGCCGCGATCGTCACGCTCATCCTGCTCGGGCGCTATTTCGAAGCACGGGCCAAAGGAGAAGCATCCAACGCCATCGCCAAGCTCGCTGAGCTCGGGGCGAAGCAAGCCAGGGTCATCCGGGATGGACAAGAGACGCTCGTCGACCCAATCGAGCTTGCACCAGGCGAGACCGTCGTTGTCCTTCCCGGAGAGAAGGTGCCCGCAGACGGTGTGGTGACCTCAGGACGCTCGGGGGTCGATGAGTCGATGCTCACCGGGGAAAGCGTCTCTGTCACCAAGGAACAGGGCGACAACGTCTTTGCGGCGACCGTCAACCAGCAGGGCCGCCTCGAGATCGAAGTGACCGGTGTCGGGCCGAACACGGCACTGAGCCAGATCATGAAACTCGTCGCCGACGCACAAGCGACGAAGGCACCGGTCCAGCGGCTTGCCGACCGTATTTCCGGCATCTTCGTCCCGGTCGTGATCTCGATCGCCATCATCGTCTTCGTCGTATGGATGGTCGTTTCAGGCGATGTCTCGAGAGCGGTGAGCAACGCTGTTGCCGTGTTGATCATCGCCTGCCCGTGCGCTCTCGGTCTCGCTACTCCAACAGCCATCATGGTCGGTTCTGGGAGAGGCGCAGAGCTGGGTGTGCTCTTCAAGAACGCGCAGGTCTTCGAAAGGGCGAGAGATGTCGACACCGTCGTCTTCGACAAGACAGGCACGCTGACTCGCGGGGCGATGACGCTCGTCGATGTCGTTACGAACACCGACAGGGCGGAGTTCCTCAAGCTGGCAGGTTCGCTCGAAGCCGGTTCCGAGCACCCGATAGGCAAAGCGGTCGCACTCGGAGCTGAAGAAGAGGACATCGAACTGGAACCGGTCACGGACTTCACATCGATACAGGGAAAAGGGGCCCGTGGCAGCGTCGCTGGAAAGCGTGTGCTCGTTGGCACGCCGCTCTTGTTCATCGAAGCCGAGTTCTCCGGCGTCGATGAGTGGCAGGACGCGTTCGATGAGATTTCAGCCAAGGGGAACACAACGTTCCTCGTGGGGTGGGATGGCGTAGTCCAGGGCGTGGTGAGCGTCGCTGACACCGTGCGACCAACAGCGGCCAAAGCGATCAAGGATCTCCACGACGAAGGGATCCGGACGGTGATGCTCACCGGAGACTCCCGCCGTACGGCGAGTGCGATCGCATCGGCCATCGGCATCGACGATGTCATCGCGGAGGTTCTCCCAGGGGAGAAAGCAGATGTCGTGCGCGCAATGCAGCAGGAAGGTCAGATCGTTGCGTTCGTGGGCGACGGGATCAACGATGCTCCAGCACTCACGGTCGCCGATCTCGGGATGGCCGTCGGTTCAGGCACCGATGTGGCCATCGAAGCAGGAGACGTCGTGCTCATGTCTGGGGATCCTGTGACATCGGTTACAGCCATCAAGCTTGCCCGCAAGACATTCAGCACGATCCGCCAGAACCTGTTCTGGGCGTTCGGATACAACACCGCAGCGATTCCGCTCGCAGCGCTCGGATTCCTGAACCCGATGATCGCCGCGGCTGCTATGGCGTTCTCCTCTGTTTCCGTTGTGAGCAACTCGGTGAGGCTGCGCCGCTTCACGATGTGACGTCTCTAGGCTGAGAGCGTGTCCACCCGGCATATCTCTCGGAGCGAAAGGCTGTCGCCCGTGCCAAGCAGTATCTCGATTCCCGACAACACGGGCCGACCGCAAGCAGACGACGCAGTATCCCTCGAACGCCTCTTCGGCGCCAGCGACGGGCTGCTGCCGCTCTGGATCGCAGAACCATACCTGCCCGTTGCCCAACCGATCGTCGATGCGCTTCAACGACGCGCCGACGCGGGCTGGTACGGGTACGAGATCCGCGACGAAAGCGTCAACCGCGCATTTCGGACGTGGGTACGCGACAGACACGGCTGGGACGTGGCAGACGATCAGCTCTTGGTGAGCCCCTCGCTCGGCACCTCCATCGGCGCTGCCCTCGAACTGGTGACCAACCGCGGCGATGGCGTCATCCTCCAGCCACCGGTGTTCACCGACTTCAAGCCTCTCGTGACCCGTGCCCACCGCAAGGTGGCGCGCAACTCCCTCATCCTCGACGCAGACGGCTACACGATGGATCTCGCCGGACTCGCAGAACTCGCTTCCCGCAGCGAGGTCACCGCCATGATCCTGTGCAACCCACACAACCCGGTTGGGCGCGTGTGGACGCGTGACGAACTGGTATCTGTTGCAGAGATCTGCTCGCGCCATGGCGTGTTCGTCATCGCAGACGAGATCCATGCGGACATCGTGCTCACCGACATGCCTTTCACGCCATTCGCTCTCGCCGCCCACGACACAGGGGTGCGGTCGATCTCCCTCCACGGAGCGATCAAGACCTTCGGTCTCGCAGGCATCGCAGACACCCTCATCTTCACCGAAGACGAGGTATTCGCTTCGGCGTTCGAGGCGATGAGCTCTCGACTCCACCTGACACGCAACAACGTCTTTGCTCTCGCTGCCATCGAGGCTGCATATACCCATGGCGAGAGATGGCTCGACACGATGCTCGAGCTCGTCTCTCGCAACGTTGCAACGCTCTTAGCGCGGTTGCCGCACCCCGTGCAGATCATCCCTCCGGAAGGCACCTACCTGGCTTGGATCGACTTCAGAGACCTGGGGATGGACGTGCCAGAACTCGCCAGATGGCTCGCAAACGACGCTCGGCTGGCATTGAGCCCAGGCCATTGGTTCGGCAGGGAAGGCGCAGGTTTCGCACGGATGTCGATCGCTGCCCCCACTGAGATCATCGACGAGGCGGCCCATCGGATCACCGCGGCTGTCGGCAGATAGCCACCCGCACTTAGGCGACCGTGACACCGAGCAACGTCCCGACGGTGAACGTGACCGCAGCAGCAGCGAGCCCGAACAGCGTCTGACGGAAGCCAGACCACCACAGGTTCTTCCCCGTCATCAACGAGATCGCGGCTCCAAGTGCGAAGAGCCCGAGACCCGACAGCAGTGAGCTGTATGCCACAGCTCTCGTCCCCGCCGTGACGAAGAAGGGCAATACAGGGAGGATCGCTCCAAACGCGAACAAGAAGAACGATGCTGTCGCAGCCTCCCAAGGAGACCCTCCGAGATCATCCGGGTCGATACCGAGTTCCTCCCTCGCCATCGTATCAAGCGCACGCTCAGGGTCTGCCATCACCGAAGCAGCGATCTGCTCTGCCTGGTCACGGGGGATGCCTTTGGACTGGTAGATGAGCGCCAGTTCTTCGGCTTCCTCTTCGGGGAACTCTTCGATCTCGGAACGCTCGGTGGCAAGTTGCTTCTCATAGAGCTCTCGCGATGACTGGACGGATATCCACTCGCCGAGCGCCATCGATATGGCACCGGCAAGCAATCCAGCGAGCCCGGCGAGCAACACCGCTGATCGTTCATCGGTTGCACCAGCGATCCCCATGACGAGGGCGAGGTTCGATACCAGCCCGTCGTTGGCGCCGAGAACCGCGGCGCGCAGCGCGTTGCCGCCGATCGACGCGTGCCGGCCTTCGAGCTTCGCAAGGATGGGGCCTGTCACTGCCGATGGGTTGTCTTGCGCAAGTCTCGACATGATGCGGGCATGGGACCGCTCGTCTGCACGCAACGACGTACCCTCCGTCTCTGGCTGGTCGTCGTACATGAACTGCCCGGCTCGCTCGTCCTTGGCGATCGTAGACACGAGCACACCCGGTCCGAGGCGCTTCGCAAGCCAGATGAGCGCCCGCGCCCGGCGTGATGGCTTCGGATCCCCTGAGTCTGCGCCCGCTTCCGCGAGCTTCTCCCTCCACAGAGCGGCATGGCGCTGCTCGGTCTTCGCTAGCTGCCCATACAGCTCGACGAGTGAGGGGTGCTCTTCCATCCCCGCAAGCGCCAGGTACATGACAGCACCGTCGACCTCATCCTGAAGATTCTGGCGATACCTCGCGATGTCGGATGCATCGGCCATGCGCCGTACCCCCTGTGTCGGTGCCTACGATTCTGTAGCAATCCTATCGGGGGGATACCGCGCGAACGACAACCACTCCGCTCAACGATGCCCAGGCCGGTGAGTTCACCGAGGTCGCCGGTACTTGAGCGGTCCATCAGGGAGAGCCCCACCGTGTGCCCACGCGTCAAGATCCACCCGGCGTCGCCCTACGGTTACAGCATGCCGAACAGACTTGTGCAGGCGACCTCGCCGTATCTCCTCCAGCACAGGGACAACCCGGTGGACTGGTTCGAATGGGGGGATGAAGCCTTCCTCGAAGCGCAGCGTCGTGACGTGCCGGTGCTGCTGTCCGTCGGGTACTCCTCGTGCCATTGGTGTCATGTGATGGCTCATGAATCCTTCGAAGATGAACCAACGGCGGCATTCATGAACGAACACTTCGTGAACGTCAAGGTCGACCGCGAGGAACGGCCAGACGTCGACAGGGTCTACATGGACGCGGTGATAGCGATGACCGGCCGCGGCGGGTGGCCGATGACCGTGTTCCTCACCCCCCATGCCAGGCCGATATTCGCAGGAACGTACTTTCCGAACAGGACGCGCGGGGGCCACCCCTCGTTCGGGGACGTGATGCGCGCTGTTGTCAACGCGTGGGACACCAACAGGGCCCGGATACTCGATCAGGCGAACCAGATCGCTGCCGCGATCAGCAGTAACACTGTCACCTCGGGCTACCTACCGGTGACAGAGAACCTCGATCGTGCTGTAGATGCGTTGTCGAACATGTTCGGCCGGCAGTACGGCGGCTTCGGGGGCGCCCCGCAGGTCCCCCCGGAATCCGCGCGCGAGGGCCTCGGGCGTCATGGGCCGCAGCGAACGCAGCACCTTGAGTT
>CAYLIR010000054.1:0-9231 GCA_964383515.1 uncultured Acidimicrobiaceae bacterium | reverse complement strand
CCCTCGTCACCGAAGTCGGGCGTTCCCTCGGACAAGGGCTTGCGGATCTAGCCGCGGTTTTCGATCCCGACCTCATCGTCGTCGGAGGTGGGCTCGGATCGATAGGGGAGTCGATCATCGCACCGGCGCGTCGCGTGCTCGCAGATTCACTCCATGGAGGCAATCTTCGGATTCCCCCTACTGTTCAAGTAGCGATGCTGGGCCAGTCTGCTGGCGCGGTAGGAGCATCGCTGATGGCAGAAGGGGAAACATATGGATGACAGGCGAACGATCGTAGTGAACGCGGTGGACCATACAGATCCGCAGGAACCGCGCAAGTTCTCCGAGCTCGTGAAAGAGGCAGCACTGCTCGTGCCCAACTCGGTGAAGCTCCTCATGCGCTTGGCACGCGACCCGCGGATACCGCTGCGGCGGAAGATCCCCGTGGTGGCCGCTATCGGATATGCCGTATCGCCCATCGATGTGATCCCTGACTTCCTGCTCGGCGTGGGCATGCTCGACGATGCTGTTGTCATCTCGTTCGCGCTCGACAACCTCTTGTCCGATACAGATCCGGAGATTCTCCGAGAACACTGGGACGGCACCCAGGATGCCCTCGACCTTGCGATCTCGCTCATGCGATGGGGCTCGACCTTGATCCCGGGCCGCTCCTAGCCCCGAATCCTGCGGCGCTTAGCCCACCCAGGGTGCATCCGCATCGAGGAGCTGAAGTCTCGGTGGGCCGCGGTACTGGGCAGATAACTGGGTCCTGGTGCACTTGACGCTAGTCTGACCGCATGCAGTTTCGACGAATAGAGAACCTTCCCCCGTACGTGTTCGCCCAGGTGAACGAGCGGACGCGAGCCGCGCGCAGAGCAGGGATCGATGTGATCGATCTCGGTTTCGGCAACCCAGACATCCCTTCGCCGCCTGGTGTCGTGGAGAAGCTCGTCGACGCCGCTACCCAGGGCAAGAACCACAGGTACTCAGCATCACGCGGGATTCCGAACCTGCGCAAGGCTGTTGCCGACCGATACCAGAGGGCGTTCGGTGTCACGCTCGATCCCGAGACGGAGGTCATCAATACGATCGGAGCCAAGGAGGGGCTCTCCCATCTCATGTGGGTACTCGTGCAGCCCGGCGACGTCGCTCTCGTGCCTGAGCCTTCGTACCCGATTCACATCTATGCCCCTGTACTGGCTGGCGCAGAGGTTCGCCGGGTGCACCTCACCACGGACTCGGATTTCTTCGGCAGGCTCACCGCAGCGTTCAGAACGTCATGGCCGAAGCCGAGGGTGATCGTCACGTCGTTCCCGCACAATCCGACCACAGTGTCGGTGGACATCGACTTCTTCAAGCGGCTCGTGGACTTCGCCCACCGCAATGACGTCGTGCTCGTACACGACTTCGCGTATGCAGATATCAGCTACGACGGATACAAGCCGCCATCACTGCTCCAGGTGGACGGGGCCAAGGAGGTGTCCGTTGAGCTCTACACCTTGTCCAAGTCGCACTCGATGGCGGGTTGGCGCGTTGGTTTCGTGGTCGGCAATGCCGAGATCGTCGCTGCGCTCGGCCAGCTCAAGTCGTACCTCGACTACGGGACGTTCCAGCCGATTCAGATCGCTTCGATCATCGCACTCAACGAACACGACGCCTACATCGACGAGGTCGTTGACACCTACAAGGCTCGTCGGGACACGTTGATCGATGGGCTTGCCAGGGCGGGGTGGAAGATCGACTCTCCCGAGGCAACGATGTTCGTTTGGGCGGAGATCCCGGACGAGTTCCGCGACGAGGGGAGCCTGCAGTTCGCATTCGATATGCTCGACAACGCTCACGTCGCTGTCAGCCCGGGGATCGGGTTCGGTCCGTCCGGGGACGGCCATGTGCGGTTCGCTCTGGTCGAGAACGAGCAACGTATCGGGCAAGCTGTGCGCAATATTCGACGCTATCTCAACGAGAGGTCGGCTCGAACCTGAAACCGGAACAGCTCGGCCGGAGTCAGAACATAGCCACCGATACCCCGAGGACGAAGATGAACTACGCCGTGCTCTTTCCCGGCCAGGGCAGCCAGAGTGCTGCCATGGTCGCAGACGCCAGGCAGGAACGGCCCGAACTCGTCGGACCACGCGCCACGAGTATCGTCGGTTGGGACCTCAACGAGCTCATCGATACCGGTTCGGAACAGGAACTGACGAAGACAGAGCATGCGCAACCTGCTCTGTATGCCGTGTCGTATGCGCTGTGGTCGGTGTTCGCCGATGCGGTCGCGCACGCGCCGTCGGCAGGGGCGGGACACTCCCTTGGCGAGTACACGGCGCTCGCAGCAGCAGGATCGATCGACTACTTCGATGGTCTCGACCTCGTATCTCAGCGCGGCCGAGCGATGGCCGCAGCTGCAACCGAGGTTGACTCCGGGATGGCTGCGCTCATCGGCGCAGACCGAGAGAAAGCCGAACGGGCTGCTGCCCTTCGGCGCGCCGAGGGGGGATCCCTGCACATCGCGAACATCAACGCACCCGGTCAGATCGTCATGGCTGGGGGCCGTGACGACCTCGCGTGGTTGGCTGACGAGGCGCGGAGCCTCGGTATCCGCAGGGTCATCCCGTTGAAGGTGGCCGGTGGTTTCCACTCGCCGTTCATGGCATCGGCAGCGCGCTCCCTCGGTGAGGCTCTTGAGAGAACGACCTTCAGCCCACCTTTGTTCGATGTCTACGCCAACGTCTCGGGGAAGCCGACAACGGACCCGAGAGCCACGTTGGCAGATCAGCTCACCTCGACTGTTCGTTTCGCCGACACACTTGCATCGATCGCCGATGCCGGCATCGACACCTTCGTCCACATCGGGCCGGGGGAGGTCACCGCCGGTCTTGCAAGGCGCACGGTCGAGGGTGCCTCCGTCCATGTTGTGTCGACCACGGATCAAGCGCGTGCAGTCGCGGGGCTTCTGTCCGTACAATGACCGTGTCTTGGAGGGACCAGAGATGAATGCGACGATTACAGGTTGGGGCAAGTACACGCCTCCCGCAGTGCTCACGAACGACGACCTCGCTTCGGTGATCGACACCTCGGATGAGTGGATCAGCTCCCGATCGGGGATCAAGGAACGGCGGATCTCCCATGTTGCCAACTCGGACATGGCAACGTTTGCCGGGAAACGGGCGATTGCAGCAGCCGGGCTCGAACCTGAGGACATCGACTACATCATCATGGCGACGTGCACAGCGGATCGCCAGATCCCTGCGTCTGCGTGCTACGTACAGGCGAAACTCGGTGCGGTCAACGCAGCTGCAGCGGATATCAACGCGGGTTGTACCGGTTTCATCTACGGCCTTTCCATGGCCCATGGATTCCTCGCAACGGGACTGGCACGACGTGTGCTGCTCGTCGGATCGGAGAAGATCTCGTCGTATCTCGATCTCGAGGAACGATCGACTGCTGTGTTGTTCGGTGACGGCGCAGGAGCGGTCGTCGTCGAGGCGACGGACGCAGATGAAGGGATCAGGGCGATGACCCTCGGTGCCGACGGCCGCAATGCGGAGCATCTCACTGCGACAGGTGCGGGTACCGAGTTCGTCGGTGTAGATGCGCGTCTTGCAATCGTGATGGACGGTGCAGAGATCTTCCGCAACGCCGTGATCAAGATGGGTGAGACGACGACACAGGTCATCGAGGAAGCCGGGTGGTCCTTCGCCGATGTCGATCTCGTCATTCCCCATCAGGCGAACATCCGCATCATCGACGCGGTGCGCAGACGGATCAAGGCAGATGAAGACACGGTCTTCGTCAACATCCACAAGTACGGGAACACGTCGGCTGCAACGATCCCGATCGCACTCGCTGAAGCGCTCGAGGAGGGTCGCGTCGCCCCGGGAGCGAATATCGTCATCACAGCCTTCGGTGCAGGCACGACGTGGGGTGCGGCCGCTATCACGTGGGGTTCGCGAGTCGAGCCGAAGCGCACGATCGACGACGAGTTTCCTCCATTGGAGGCAACGGCGCTCGAGATGCTTCTCGCAAGACAGGAAGCGCTTCACCGATGAGTGGTGTCGCCCTCGTAACGGGAGCTTCGCGAGGCATCGGCGCTGCGGTCGCAAAGAGCCTCGCTGAGGCCGGGTTCGCCGTAGCGGTCAACTACGCCCACAACGCAGCGCTCGCAGAAGCGGTCGTGGCCGGGATCGTCGCTTCAGGAGGGCGAGCGTGTGCCGTTCGGGCAGATGTATCTGACGCGGATGACGTGGCGGCGATGTTCTCCGCGGTGACCGATCAGCTCGGGCCGGTGGACGTTCTTGTCAACAACGCCGGGATCACCGACGATGGGTTGCTGTTGCGCATGGGTGTCGACCAGTGGGACCGTGTGCTTGCAACGAACCTGCGATCGGTATACCTATGCACGAAGGCTGCGCTCAAGCCGATGCTGAAGGCACGGACCGGCAGGGTGATCTCGATCAGTTCCATCTCCGGCGTCGCGGGGAACGCCGGGCAGAGCAACTACGCCGCATCCAAGGCGGGTGTGATCGGTTTCACCAAGTCGGTAGCCAAAGAAGTGGGGTCACGGGGGATAACGGTCAACGCCGTTGCTCCGGGGTTCATCGCTACAGACATGACCGACGCCCTCGGTGAGCGGGTCACCGAAGGCGTCACCAGCCAGATCGCGCTTGGCCGTCTCGGTCAACCGGAAGAAGTGGCATCGGTCGTTCGCTATCTTGCGTCCGAAGATGCTTCGTACATCACAGGCCAAACGATCGTCGTTGACGGTGGTTTGGCGCTCTAACGAGGAGGGCACACGCTATGGAACGACCAGAGATCGAATCGAAACTGAGGGAGCTTCTCGTGGAAGAACTCGGTCTTGATGCGGAGAAGATCACGATGGAAGCGACGTTCGAAGAGGATCTCGAAGTCGATTCGCTTGGAGTTGTCGAACTGCTGATGGCACTTGAAGACAACTTCGGCGTGACCATCCCAGACGAAGAAGCCGAGTCGATCGGCACCGTAGGCCAGGCGGTTGACATCGTCGAGCAGAAGCTGCAGGGCTAGGAGCCGACCGTGAACCAACGCAGGGTGGTCGTGACTGGCATGGGAGCGGTCACGTCGCTCGGGTTCGATGTCGACACGATCTGGGCGAACGTGCTCGCAGGCAAGAGCGGCGTGTCGAAGATAGAGCGCGTCGATGTGTCAGACATGACATCCCAGATCGCAGCCGAGATCAAAGGCTTCGACATCGAGCGGTATATGTCGCGACGTGAAGCCAGGAGACTCGACCGTTCGAGCCAGTACTTCTGGGTAGCGACACAGCAGGCGCTTGCCGACGCCGATATCTCCTATGAAGAACAAGACCCTGAGGCATACCGAGCCGGCGTGCTTGCCGGTACCGGAATCGGTGGCATCGAGACGATGGAAGACCAGATCGGGGTCCTCGAAGAGAAGGGGCCCCGAAGGGTGTCGCCCCTCGGTATCGCCAAGATCATCTCCAACATGGCAGGCGGTGTCGCTTCGATCGACTTTCACCTGTACGGACCGAATTCGACGACCGTGACCGCATGTGCCGCATCAGCGAACGCGGTCGGGGATGCTGCTGCGGTGATTCAACGGGGCGCCGCCGACGTCATGGTCGCTGGAGGAGCGGAGGCGTCGGTTACACGATTCGCCATGGCGGGGTTTGCCCAGGCGCGGGCGCTGAGCACCAACAACGAGCATCCCGAAGAGGCATCGCGTCCTTTCGACGCGGATCGAGACGGCTTCGTGATGGGAGAAGGCGGTGCGGTGTTGATACTCGAAGAGCTCGAACACGCTATCGCGCGTGGAGCGAAGATCTACGGCGAGTTTCTCGGCTATGGGATGTCCGCTGATGGATACCACATCACGCTGCCTCGTCCCGGAGGTGCAGGTGCTGCCCGCTCGATGCTCGCAGCGATGGCCGATGCGGGGCTCGGACCGCATGACATCGGCTACATCAACGCACACGGAACGTCCACCACCGCGAACGACAAGACGGAGACATCAGCCATCAAGATCGCTTTCGGCGATCGGGCATATGACATTCCGATATCCTCGACGAAGTCGATGACCGCCCACTTGCTCGGTGCAGCAGGTGCGCTTGAAGCGCTCATGTGCGTCAAGGCGATCACCGACGGTGTGATCCCTCCGACGATCAACTACACAACTCCCGATCCTGACTGCGACCTCGACTACGTTCCGAACGTGAAGCGCGAGGCAGCCATCACGACGGCCATGTCGAATTCCTTCGGTTTCGGCGGGCACAATGTGTCGCTCATCTTCGGGGCGTACGAGGAGTAGCACGGCCTCCATCTGGCGACACCGCGGCCGCCGTCTGGGTCAACCGTCTTCGGGGACTTCGCAGCCAACCCCTCTTTGGGGGAGGCCAGCATCGAGCCGCTCGTGGTACTCGTCGAAGGAACGTGTGACAAGGGCTGCGACGATGCCCACTCCGATGAACGATGCGATCGCTGTGGCGACTCCCGCTGTCACTTCGATGGGTGTGCAGGTCGCGGGAAGACATATCGCGGCCGCAACGCTCGAACCGATGAGTCCTCCGGCCATCGCACCAGCGAATACCGTCATCGCTATGCCTGGGCGCATGTTCATGCTCCCGGCTCCGTATCCGAACGCCGCACCGAGCAGTGCTCCCAGAACGACTGCGGTCACAGACGTTCCGAAGACCAGCCACGCGGTCACGGCTCCCAAGAGTGCGTTGACAACGATCGAGAGCAGGTCACTTGCCCGCATCGTCTGTGCTCCTTTGGGTCCGTCTGACAGGTTCGGGTAGTGGCGGGGTCACGATCGCTGTTGCACGCCGTGCGTGCGGTAGCCACGCAGCGATGGTGATCCCTGCAACTGCGATGGCGAGTGGGATCGTCCCTGCTCCCTGTGTCGACACGATCGCGTACACACCTGCAGCCGGGAAAGCGATGCGCAGTCCCCACAGGGCGCCGGGAATCCCGCGGCCGTAGGCCCATGACGACACGACAGCGACTGCGATCAACACGACGTGGGCGGTGCGGAGGGCATAGAGAGCGGCAGCTCCTACGAACAGCGTTGCCGCGGGGGCAACGGCCATCAGTGCAACGACCACCGGGCCTGGCGCTTCAGCAGCAGGCTCGTGGCGCACCCACAGAGTCAGCCAGGGCCCCAGCAGCCCGACCGCCGCGATCGCCCCCACAGCGAGGGCGATCCACCAGCCGTGCGACCCGGCTGTCGCCGCAAGGGTCAGGGGAACGCACAGTGATGCGAACAGCGTCCAACGCCCCCATGGGGCACGTGCGAGCACCAATCCCACGAGGCCGGTGAGCCCGGCGATGACGATGCCGACGAATACGGTTATGGCTGCCGCCTGGTCGAACGGCCCTGGATCGCCTGCGAACAGGCTCGCGCTGGCAACCGCTGCTGTGAACGCGAGGACGCCGATCGTGAGCGGGGGAGAGGTCATCGTGTGCGTTGCACCGTTCAGCCCGCGTACACGCACTGTGACGGCGCTATCGGACGCGCTGATGGCCCAGACGGTGGAATGTGTGGGGGTATCATGGTGATCCCGGCGTCCATCGTGCTCCTTGAGACGGGAACGGGAGTCTAGCTTCGGTGCGCAGCGGCAGCCTCACGTGTTGGCGATCGCGGGGTGCCAGGAGGACACCTCCTCGAATCGAGCGCCGTGCTCATGCATGAGGAGTGTCGTAGCCGAAGCATGCTTGGGAGGGTCGACAGCGAGCTCTGACAAGGGACGGCCGACCAGTCCGAGTCGGAGTGCCTGGCTCGGATCCTGGTGACCGACAACAACGATCGTTCTGTGCCCTGCGTCGATCGCATCGTCGGTACACGACGAAACACGCGCAAAGAGTTCGAACACCGACTCCGACACGTCGCTGAGTGCTGTGGGGTCTTCGAGGTAGCCGCGGAGCTGCTCCGGGTAGCGCCGCTCGATGTCCTCCCATTGCTGTCCGGTCCACTCCGGGTACATGTGCGTTTCCGTGAGCCTGTCGTCGACATGCATCTCGATGTGCTCGTGGTGGCGCTGGATCGCCGTTGCGGTGTGCCGCGCGCGAGCAAGGGGAGAGGTGATGATGATGTCGATGGGCACGCTAGCGAGGTGCTTGCCGAGTTCGTGGGCTTGCAACACGCCAACGGGGGAGAGATCGAAACCGCTGAGGTCCGCGTACACGACGTGGTTGGGGTTGAACACCTCCCCGTGGCGTACGATGATGATCGTTGGCATCGTTGCACGATACCGTGCTTCCAACTCGGCATTGTGCAGCGAGTCCGAGGATTTCTCCGTGGTCTGCTGTGGGCATCGCGTTATACTGGCTGGCACATGGGAACCGTCGACACTGTGA
The DNA here is from genome assembly GCA_964383515.1 of uncultured Acidimicrobiaceae bacterium. Taxonomy (GTDB): domain Bacteria; phylum Actinomycetota; class Acidimicrobiia; order Spongiisociales; family UBA5794; genus JAMBLL01. The sequence continues at coordinate 904 of CAYLIR010000054.1, read as the reverse complement.
TGCTGCATGCCACTCAATGAGCACGAACAGAAGATCCTCGACGAGATCGAACGCCAGATGTACGAAGAGGATCCGAAGCTCGCACACAAGGTCGCGCGTGCGGTGCGCACAGGCACAGACCGATGGCGGATACGGCTTGCAGCGGTTATCTTCGTGTTCGGTGGCGTGGTGATGTTCGCTTCGTTCACGAAGTCGTGGATCATCGCCGGACTGGCTTTCGTCGTGATGGTCGCATCAGCGGGATGGATAGCCCACGCGGTGGGATCCAATCGTGAGGCACGAGGCATGTCGATATCGCTCGAATCGCTCATGGATCGCTTTGGGCGTAGGGACCATGGGCATGACTAGGATGGCAACCCCCGTCATCTAGGGTAGGCCAAGCTGGCAAAGAAGACAGGATCGGACGGCTGTTCGTCGTCCGGGCCAAGAGGCAAGGGAGTAGGTCTTGGAAGGGTTCACCGCAGCACAGGCGTGCCAGTTGACTTCGTGTACACCTCATCAGCTTCGGTATTGGGACAAAGTCGGATTGATCGAACCATCCATCCAGACGACCAACGGACGCCCCGGGCGGCGTCGCATCTACAGCTTTCGAGACCTCGTCGGCCTGCGGGTCGTCAAGAGCCTGCTGGACAATGGGCTTTCGATCCAACGAGTCCGTCGAGCATGGGACTATCTCCGCCGCACAGGCAACATGGATGAGCAACTAGCGAACGTGAAGCTGGTAACCGATGGCGAGTCGATATTCGCTGTCGCCCACGACGATGTCGAGCTCCTCGATGCGCTCAGACAGGGCCAGCTCGCGTTCTTCGTGCGTATCGACGAGATCGCCCAGAATGTGGAAGACGATGTCACGAAGTTCGAACTCGACCGCGACTCGTTCCGCACATTGCTGCGAACCGTCGAA
>CAYLIR010000053.1:0-9389 GCA_964383515.1 uncultured Acidimicrobiaceae bacterium | reverse complement strand
GCGGAACGAACCCGGGACATCTCTTGCTGCGTGGTCTCATACTCATCGGTGTGCTCATCCCGTGGCTCATCAACCTGGCGAATGCAGGGCTGGTCGCCCGGTCCGAGACCATGGTCGTCGTCGTGAAGGTCTCGATCCTGCTGCTTGTCATCGCCGCGGGTATGCCATCGATGTCCACCGACTCACTCGCACGATCGAACTGGCCTTCATCGTTCTCCATCCTCGCTGCTGGCATGTTGATCTTCGTCGCGTATGAAGGTTTCGAACTCATCGCGAACGCATCGGAGGACATCACCGACCCACGCAAGAACCTGCCACGGGCGTACGCACTGTCGATAGGTATCGTCATCGCTCTCTACGTGCTCATCTCGATGGTCGTTGTCGGCTCGCTCAGCCCTCAAGAGATCGCAAAGGCAGCAGACTTCGCCCTCGCAGAAGCGGCCTCGACCTCCCTGGGACAGGCAGGGTTCACACTCGTGGCTCTCTCTGCTGTCCTCGCTACATTCTCGGCAATCAACGCAACGCTGTACGGTTCGGCAAGGCTCAGCTTCACGATCGCCTCGGAGGGACAGCTGCCGAAGACGCTCGAGAGGCGCACCTGGAACCAACCGATCGGCCTCCATATCACGGCGGTTGCTGGGTTGATCGTCGCGATCGCGCTGCCCCTTGCGGGCATCTCAAGCATCGCCTCTGCCATCTTCCTCGCGGTGTTCGCCGCCGTGAACGCTGCTGCGTTCCACACCCATGGCGGCTCCATCTTCCAACGGTTCATCAGCGGCACCGGGCTCATCGGTTGTGTTGCATCGCTTGCGGTGCTCCTGAGCCAGTCTATGACAGAGCGACCCACAGCGATGATCGCTCTCGCCATCCTCGTGGGAGCCGCCCTCACCCTCGAGCATGTCTACCTCAAGAAGAGCAGAACAGGCCCGATCGCGAACGTCCACACGACGTAGCAGCTGTCATCGGCCCCGTCACGGGTCGACGAGCGCCCCAGGATCGAACGTGGCTCGCGATGTTGCATGGATCCGCGCCATACCGATCCCCAGGATGATGACCGACCGCTCAACGGTCACCGCCACCGTTCGCCGACGCCACGATCTATCGACAGGACACACACACGACACGAGCCTGGCGCCATTCGCAGCTGCGAACAGGGCAGCCTCGTGTGTCGGCGATCCTCGTGCCCCGAACGGCCGGAACGTGACGGGTGCCGCTGCGAGTGCAGCCGCATCGGCAGCGCCCGCAGCTTTCGTGTACGCACCGACCGCAGCGCCGACAGCTGCCACAGCAACGATCATCGTGAGCACGAAGCCGATGAGCGCTGCGCCCACGACGATCGACCCGGACTCGCTGGCTGGTGCGGTCACCGTTCGACCCGCATCGATGCTCTCGCGCCCAGGTCCACAGGGAACCCTCCGAACAACGGCGCCACAACATTGTGGCGGAGCGAGATCGTGACCGTCGCTTGTGCGCCGACCTTGGCAGGCCGAACGACCGAGATACGAGCCCGGGTGCCGTCGGCGCCGAGGGCCGACCTCGCCGCAGCGGCCGCTGTTGCCGGGTCGGGAGACGTGGCCGCAGCTCTGGCGCCCTCTCTGGCCGCGTGGAGGATCTGGATCTCCGCTCGCGCGACGACGGCGACCTCGACGATGCCCACCATGAGCACGAGGAGCAGCGGAAGCACGAGCGCGAACTCGACCACAGCCGACCCTCGCTCCCAAGCCTTCATCAACCGTTCGCGATCGAGATGACCCGGGACATCACCGTGTTGAAGAACGACGGCAGCATGTCCGTCGTCGACGCCCATGCGATCAGCGCCAAGGCGACGACCGCTGCAGCAACGAGAACGAGCGCGTACTCTGCTGTTGCCTGCCCTTGTTGGTCACACAACCTCGCCATGGTGGTCGGTCTCGCTGGTTCTCTCGGACTTGACAACATCGGGTACCTCCAATGCATATCGGCAACAACCGGCTGCCAGCGGTGGGAAGTCAGAAACCGAGCTTGCCGATGCCCGAGACGACCGCGGGCACGACAGCGACCAACACGAAACCCGGCAAGATCAAGAACGCAAGCGGGAACAGGAGCTTCACGGGAAGACGTTCGATTCTCTCGCGTTCCGCGGTGGCCTCATCCTCGTGGGCCTCGTGGGCCAGGGCGACGAGCGTGTCGCCGAGCCGCGCACCGGAGACGGCCGACCTACGCGCGATCTGGAAGGCACGAGACAGGGGCTCGTTCTCGAGGCCGTCGATGAGACCAGCCCGGGTTCTGGCGATGGCCCTGGTGAGATCGTCTGCGAGCGGCCCGGAGATCTCCCCCGCAGCGAGAGCTACCGCCGCATCGAATGGCAGGCCCGCTGTGGCAGCCAACGACACGAGGTCGAGTGCTACGAGAACATCGCTGTGGTAGGCATTGGCCGCCGTTCGCTTCGCCGCAGCAACGACCCACCCCTTCCTCGCCACAGCCAAGGCGATCGCTGCGGTGCCGATGAGCGGGTTGATCAACAGCGCACCGGATGCGGCAATGCCATATGCCCATCGTCTGGGGAGATGGAACCATCCGAAGACGAGCATCAGCGTTGCCGCCGTCATCGCGCGATCGACCGGGAGGCCATGGCGAACACGACAGCAAGGCCAACGATCTGCAGCAGCGACCCGAACACGACGGACCACGCAGCAACGGGGTCACCGTCGGCAGGCATGCCGCGAGTCGCGACAAGGCCGACCGTCACAGCAAGCGGCGCGAGACCGACGATCACCGCAGAGAACCGTGCCTGGGCGGTTGCCACACCACGGTGCCGCCGTATGGCTGCACCGTCTGCCGCGCGCTGGGAGAGAACGTGGAGCGTCGGCGACAGGGCAGAGCCCGTTGTCTCAGATAGTGAACAGACCGCGGCGAATGTCACACCGTTGTGTGCAAGGGAGCCCTTGAGCGACTCCCCTACCTTCGCCATCGACACGCCAGCATCGCACAGCCGCCGAGTCCTCTCGGCAACGACCGCTGGATCACCGGAACGGATCGCCGACCGCAACGTCGAACCGGCCGAAACAGCGGTCGCAACAGAACGAAGGAACGCCGCTTCATCGATCTTCGCTGCCCGGCGCCCAGCACGCCTTTCGACGAAAGCGGCAACCACGAGCGCTGCGAGCCCCACAGGCACGTTGACCGCGAGCACTACCCCTGCCGCAACCACGAGGGGAGGCACACCGACGGCCCATGCCACGGCGGCGAGGATCCACATCAGCATCGGTACACGACCTCCAGGCCAACACGGTCGCGGCGATGGATGGACCGAACGACCCGACCGTCGCGCGTCCGTGCCATCACCACAACCATGTCTATCGCTGAGCGCACCTGACCGATCAACGTCTCGGGCGGCACATGCTCAGGAGCCATCGCGCACATCGCGACAAGCCGGTCCAAAGCGGTATCAGCGTCGTTGGCATGGATCGTCGACATCGATCCTGCATGACCAGTATTGAGCGCCTGAACCATGTCAAGCGCCTCACCGCCGCGTACCTCACCGACCACGAGCCTGTCCGGGCGGAGCCTGAGGGCATGACGCACAAGCGCCCGTATCGTCACCGCTCCCGCACCCTCAACGTTCGGCGGATGCCCCTCAAGGCGCACGACATGCCCAGGAAGAGCAAGTTCGGCGGCGTCTTCGATCGTAACGATTCGGTCACCGTCGTCGATAGCCGCACCCAAGACGTTGAGCAGCGTGGTCTTCCCCGACCCTGTTGCACCAGCGATCAGGATGTTCTCCCTGGATCTCACAGCGCCGCGCAGCACCCGTACGCCTTCGGGAGCCACGGCGCCGCTCGCTTCCAGCGCGCCGAGATCGGCGACAGCGTTGATGAACCTCCGAATGGCGACCACCGGACCGTCAACTGCGGCGGGAGGGATGAGCGCGTGCAGCCGTGAGCCGTCCGGGAGACGAGCATCGACCGCTGGCGATGCCCTGTCGATGCGCAGACCCAGCGGGGAAAGGACTCGCCGCACCATAGCTATGAGGTCATCTCCGTTGCGGAACGAGAGATCGGTGCGCTCCAGCTCACCCTCCCGCTCGATCCAGATGTCGTCGTAGCGGTTGACGAGTATGTCCGTGATCTTCGGATCGTGTGTGAGATGTTCGATCGGCCCGAGACCAACGATCGCATCGACAGCTCGCGTCACAGCTCCCGGCCCAGCAAGCGGTGCGATCTCCTCGACGACCTTCTCCCCTGCTTGAGCAAGGTGCGCCCGTTCGAGCTCGACCGACGTGTCAACGATCTTCTCGATAAGCCGATCGATGTCGGTCATGCAAGCTCCCACACGGCAGCGAGCGAGTCTATCCACCTGTCTCTCCGTGTCGGTACCTGTCCAGAGAGGAGCGACCTGATCGTTGCGGCCTTCGGCACAGGGAGGATCGGCGCCCCCGCGCGTGGGTCTCCGCCGAACGGTGTGCGCTGGTACACGGCCGTGCGCTCGGGATAGAGGGTGAACGGCGCAGGGAGAATGGGGATAAGCGGTACGGCCGCTGCCGGCGGGATGCGCGCAGGGGCACATCGCAGAACGACATTCGGCCATCGGTCAGCAAGTGCGGCGATGATGTCGCTTGCATCGCCTGGCGCGATACCTCCGTTGCCCATGACCGCAACGCCGTTGCGCTTCGGCCGCAATTCGGCCTCAGTCGGCCCGCGTTCGACGAGAGAAGCGAGATCGCCGCCACCGGGGAGCGGCGGCCCTCCCTCGTCGAGGTCTATGACCAGGGCCGTGCCTGCCTGGAGAGCACATCCAAGCGGCGCGGCGAGGCTCAACACGAGATCTACTGGTGACCACACAGCAACGACTGCCACGGACGAACCTCCGTATCATCGGAGGGGAAGCCTCAATACCGTATCGCATATCGCAGGATCGATACAAGACCCCTCCGCAGGTGTCGGCGCCTTCGAACGAACACATCGAAGACGGAGCGGTACAATCGCACCATGACCGAAGCCGCATTCTTTGACCTGGACAAGACCATCATCGCTGGCTCGTCCACGCTCGCGTTCGGGAAGTCGCTCTACAGAGAGGGGTTCGTCCGCAGGCGCACCCTGGTTCGTATCGGGATCGCGCAGATCTCGTACATGCTCTTCGGCGCTGACGAAGACAGCCTCGAAAAGGCGAGAGACGAGATGCTCGACCTCGTTGCCGGCTGGCACAAGTCCGAGATCGACGCGATCGTCAAAGAGTCGATGGCCGATGTGATCGAACCGCTCGTGTTCGCCGAGGCGCTGTTCCTCATCGACGAGCACAAGCGTGCCGGGCGCGAGGTCTATGTCGTGTCTGCCAGCCCTGAGGAGTTCGTGCGACCCATAGCCAAGATGGTCGGCATCGACAGGGTCATCGCCACGAAGATCCGCACCGACGGCCTCGGCCGGTTCGTCCCCGAGCTCGAACAGTACGTCATGGGTCCAGGAAAGGTCGAAACGATCAAGAAGGTGGCAGAACGTGACGGCATCGACCTCGACGGCTCCTTCGCCTACACCGATTCGTTCACAGACATGCCGATGCTTGAGCTTGTTGGCAATCCCATCGCGGTGAACCCCGACAAGGAGCTGAAAGAGGCTGCAGAGGCCAACGATTGGCCCATCCTCGAGTTCCAACGGCCGGTCAGCGTCAACGACCGGATCCCCGGGCCTCCCCGCGAAGCGTGGTATGCCGTTGGTGCAGCCGCACTCGCCGTTGCGGGAGCGGCAGTCGCCGTTGCCGTCGCCCGCAAGACGACCGCCTAACAACCGCTGCGCATCACCTCGCCCAAGGCGCGCACCGGGTAGGCATGGTCGCCTGACAGCAGATCTCGGGTACTCTTGCGCACGCACCACAAGGAGAGGCATGACCGCCAGAGCAACACTCTTCGACAAGGTCTGGGAGGACCATGTCGTGTATCGCAGCGAGGGTGAGCCGGACCTGCTCTACATCGACCTCCACCTCATCCATGAGGTCACCTCGCCGCAAGCGTTCGAAGCTCTCCAGATCTCGGGGAGGAACGTTCGCAGGCCCGATCTCACGCTTGCGACGATCGACCATGCCGTCCCGACGACCTCACGCGACGAGGGCATCGCCGATCCGCTCTCAGCTACGCAGATAGCGACGCTCGAAGCGAACACCGCGCGCACCCACATTCCGCTCTTGTCCATACGCGATGTCCGCCAGGGCATCGTCCACGTCATCGGCCCTGAGCAGGGCGTCACGCAACCGGGTATGACCATCGTGTGCGGCGACTCTCACACGGCCACCCACGGGGCTTTCGGTGCCCTCGCGTTCGGCATCGGCACCTCCGAGGTCGAGCACGTCCTCGCTACACAGACACTCCCGCAGGCGAAACCAAAGTCGATGGCGATCACGATCGACGGTGCACTGCCCGTCGGCGTCACCGCAAAGGATGTCATCCTCGCGATCATCGCCGAGATCGGGACTGCGGGCGCCACAGGCCACGTCATCGAGTACCGGGGCACCACCATCGAAGCCCTGTCGATGGAAGGCAGGATGACGATCTGCAACATGTCCATCGAAGCAGGTGCCAGGGCAGGGATGATCGCACCTGACGAGACGACATTCGCGTTCTTGAAGGGCCGCCCCATGGCGCCCCAGGGTGCCGCGTGGGATGCAGCCGTCGACCACTGGCGAACGCTGCGCACCGATGCGGGAGCGACGTTCGACATCGAGGTCACGATCGATGCAACACAGCTTGAGCCGTACGTTTCGTGGGGCACGAACCCGGGTCAGACACTGCCCGTATCGGCGTCGATACCCTCACCCGACGCGTTCTCAGATCCCATCGATATCGACTCGACACGGCGAGCCCTCGACTACATGGGGCTCGAGCCTGGGACGCCGCTCACCGAGATCCCCATCGACAGGGTGTTCATAGGATCGTGCACGAACGGGCGTATCGAGGATCTGCGCGAAGCCGCACAGATCCTTACAGGGCGTACGATCGCGGACACGGTCACAGGCCTCGTTGTTCCTGGCTCCGGGCTCGTGAAACTCCAGGCCGAGGCTGAGGGACTCCATGAGATCTTCATCGCTGCGGGACTCGAATGGCGCGAGCCTGGATGCTCGATGTGCCTTGCGATGAATCCGGACGTGCTCGATCCACAGGAACGGTGCGCTTCGACGTCCAACCGCAACTTCGAAGGCAGGCAGGGCCGAGATGGCCGTACCCATCTCATGTCACCGGCCATGGCCGCGTCCGCTGCGATCGCTGGCCATATCGTCGACGCCCGGGAGATGGCATGATGGAACCCGTCACCACGATCACCGGCAGGGCTGCACCGCTCCCCAGGGCGAACATCGACACGGACCAGATCATCCCGAAGCAGTTCCTCAAACGCGTCGAACGCTCCGGATTCGGAGAGTTCTTGTTCTATGACTGGGCAACAGACGCCGAAGGCGAACCTGACGGGGACTTCGTGCTCAACAAGCCGGAGTACGCAGATGCGGCTGTGCTGGTGACCGGGCCCAACTTCGGCTCGGGAAGCTCTCGCGAGCACGCACCTTGGGCACTCCAGGATCGCGGATTCCGAACCATCATCGCACCGTCGTTCGCGGACATCTTCGTCAACAACTGCGCGAAGATCGGTCTCTTGACGATCGTCCTCGCCGACGACGAGGTTGCTGCGCTCACCGCCATCGCAAACGATCCAGCGAACACGGTGACGGTGGACCTCGAGAGCCAGACAGTCACTGCCCAGGGATTCCATGCTTCGTTCCACATCGACCCGTTCACGAAGCACTGCCTCCTCAACGGACTGGACCACATTGCGCTGTCGCTCCAGCACGCTGACGAGATCGACTCGTTCGAACAGGGCAGGCCTGGCTATCTCCCAACGGTCTGTCTGTAGCCACCCGTGTTCACCCGTCAGGAACAGGCACAGGCGATCCTCGGCAACAAGGCACGGCGTATCGCATCCACGATGCTGGGCCGTCAGGCGACGACCGGTGCGGATTTCGCCGAAGCCCTGACCGTCGAACGGATCGACCTCATCGCCGAGATCCCGGACGACGCCGCGCTGATGTCGCTCGGTCACAACGTTGTCGGCCCGAAGAACGGTCTCTACATCCTCGACAGGGACGATGGTTACACCGTGTACCTCCAACAGAACGGTGAACCGTACGAGGTGTTCGCTGGCCTGCCGTTCGAAACGGCACGCGACGTCGCCGTCGATTGCCTCGTCATGATGAACGGTATCCCCTACCAGCTCGACTAACCCCTGGCGGCTGGCGGGCTACCGAGGATCTTGGTTCCGCCCCACAAGAACGTCGTTGAGGATGTCGGGGCGGTCGGTAACGATTCCGTCCACTCCAACATCGAGCAACGCTTCCATGTGTTGCGGCTTGTCCACCGTCCACACGTGCAGGTGGGCACCGGCCTCGTGGACCGCCTGGACGAGCTTGGCATCGATGCCACCACCGGCGATCTTGCGCGGAAGCTGATAGGCATCGGCCTTGCCACCGATAGACCGGCCTGCGCGCGACGCCGCGTACATGGCCGCCGATGCGATCGGCCCTGCCGACGTTGCGACCCGGCCTTTCGTGATCCTGCGAAAGCGGGCGACCCTGCGGTCGGAGAACGATCCGATGAGTGACCGGTCCGCGGATCCCATCCGGGTGATCACCTCAGCTACCGGCCACTCGCTCCCTGGCTCTTTCAGGTCGATGTTGAAACACGTATCGGGGTATCGCGCGAACGTCTCATCGAGACGCGGGATGGCCACACCTGTGCCGCGCTCGGGGAAGGTCTCGCCGTCTGGAGAGAAGCGGTAGCCCGCATCGAGGTGACGCAGATCCTCCCAATCCCATTCTGCGACCTTCCCGGCACCGTTCGTCGTCCGCTCGAGCGATTCGTCGTGGAACACCACAACGACACCGTCGCGTGTGATGCGGATGTCCGTTTCGATGTATCGGTATCCAAGCTCCTCGACAGCACCGTCGAAAGCCCGCCACGTGTTCTCTGGCCACAGAATCCGCGAGCCGCGGTGAGCGAAGCGGATCGGGTGTTCTCGTTCGAGGTAGGGTCGGTCGGTCATAGGCTCAAGGCTACCGTCCCCGCGCCCGATCAGACGAGCACGCCGCGTTTGATGACCTCGAGAGGTAGGGCACCGTCTGGCCTGTACGACAGATGCACATGAGACGGCGCATCGAGGATCACCATGTCTGCGAGCATCCCTGGAGCGATCACGCCACGGTCGGTGAGCCCGAGGGCGAGCGCACCGCCCTTCGTCCCAGCCCACACGGCTTCAGAGGGTGTCAACCGCGACGTCACCACAGCGAGCGAGATGACGAAGGGCATCGTCTCGATGTACGCGGTCCCTGGGTTGCAGTCTGTCGCGAGGGCGACGGTCACGCCCAGATCCCATACCCGC
>CAYLIR010000052.1:0-9475 GCA_964383515.1 uncultured Acidimicrobiaceae bacterium | reverse complement strand
GTCCACCCTGGCCAACGGTCAGCCAGTCTCTTCGCCCTCTCCGATACCTGCGAACGTAGCGGCATCGGCAACCCTAGCGAAACGAACCGTGGGGTGCGAGGTGGTTTTCAACGATCGGGCTCTCGACGCGCACGCCTGAGAGCAACGACCATGACCCCAACGGACGCCACGAGGATGAGACCCAGTATCACCAAGGTCGACAGGGACGTGGCCGACCGCCGCGAGCTGTGGTCGTTCTCACCAAGCGCCACTGGCGACGCGGCATCGGGTACATCTCCAGTCTGACCCGACCCAGCCGATGCCGTGGGGGGCACCTGGGCTGGGCCCGTCACCGTCGTCGTGCCCCGATCCGGTCGACGGCCTCTCTCCTTGCCTGGCCGCCGCCCACGTTCACCGTCACGGCGAGAGGAACGCTGCCGAACGCCTCGCATGTCCGAGATCTGCACTGGCTCTCCCGTAGGAGAGAACCATCCGACGGCGGTTGGAGCCGACAGGAAATGTTCGAGAAGCTGCACCGCCACCTTCTTCTGCCCCCTCCGGGTCGGATGCGTGCCATCGGCTTGGACGTCTGTACATTCCCATGTCAGCCCGTCCGCTCGCGGTGTCGTGCCATCAGCCCACAAGTACGGGCCCCACGCGATCCATGGAGCGACGACAGGCCCCCTCTCGGGGTCTGCATTCAGTTCGAGTGATCCCTCGATCTGCTGCTCGATCACCCACTTCACCCCAAAGCCGTTCTCGTAGGCCAACGGCTCGGGACTCGGAGAACCATCGGTGTCGTATCCACCGAAGGTTCTGCTCGACAGATAGGCGATCTGCAGGTTCGGATAGCGAGTCTTGGCGATGCGGAGGACCGTAGCGAGATCGTCTTCGTAGGTCACAGCGTCTGTGGGAAACGGCTCGAGATCATCCCAGCCCCTGATCCTCTCGGGGATCTTGACCCATGCTGCCTGTACCTGATCGATGGAAACGCCAGCAGCTTCGAGCGCGAGATCGACTCCGTCCCACACATCGGATCCAGGATCTACCCAGTCGGCGATCGGGCGACCACCTTGGGAGCCATTCACCAGGACGACCGCTGGGGCGATGTTGCCCTCTGCGATGTCCATGAACACATGGAACTCCCTTGCCGTGTTCGACACGCCGAGCGAGACCACCGCGATCGTACCGGCGGGGTCGGGATCTCCCTGTGCGCCGCGCGGCACGATCTGGGACGCGTGCATGAGCCCGAGTTCCTCGTGTGCTGGAGGAACCGAGTTCGATCCACCTGGATAGAGGCCGCCTTGGGCTCCGCGATACAAGTCGGTGCCGAGGTCGACGATGGGGGTGGCGCCTGTCGCCGTGGCGACACAACCAGCCTGCCGTGCCTGGGTAGCTTCCGTTGCCCCCACACCCGACACCGGAACAAACACGAGAGTGAACGCGATGACGATCATCGCCAGCGGCTGCCCTCTTCGTCCCACAGATCCCCCATCTCTCGACGATGACCAACACGCGCACACCGGCCGTTCTCACACCGTTAGCCCCGGCCGATGCGCCTATGATCCCGAACAACGAGCAGGCTACAGCCGCCAGAAGGTTTCGTCTACGGTAGTCCCGAGCCGATACCGCGGCTATCACACCTGCAAGGAACAACAGGGGACCGGGCAGCAACAGTGGACACCAAGAAACCGAAGTCCCTCATGATCCTTGTAGCGAGCAACCGGAGACGAGGAGCCGAAGTGTTCGGGGAACAGCTCGCCACGCACCTGGCTCGCAAGGGATGGAAGCTCGACTTCGCCGCGTTGCAGTCTGTGGACACGGGTCGTGTCGTTGGAGCTTCGACACTGGCAGACCGCGGCCGTATCGGGCGTCTCGACCTCGATGTCGTTCGATCACTTCGCCGACGGATCAAACGTACGTCACCGTCGGTGATCCTCGCCAATGGCGGAGCGACTCTGCGCTATGCCGTCGCAGCACGGACGCTGCTCAGGCCACATCCGGTGCTCGCCTATGCGAGCATCGGCGAGCCGCGCTATTGGATACGATCCAAACGGCACGAGCGCCTTCAGTCTTTCCTCCATCGGAGGGCAGATGTGGTGCTCGCCGTGTCTTCCGTGACGAAACAACAACTCATCAACGATCTCGGCGTTGATGCCCATCGCGTCCATGTCGCTCACACCGGCGTCGGGTCGCGCTACTTCGTTCCATCCGACGAGCCTCACGATGAACTGCGGTTGGTGTACGTCGGCAGCCTGTCACCGGAGAAGGACCCGCTCGCTGCGCTCCAGGTCGTACACGGGCTCAGTAGCCGCCACGATGTGAAGGTACGCTTCGTAGGCGATGGGCCGCTTGCTGTCGAGGCTCAGCATCGCACACGTGAGCTGGGCCTCGACGATGCCGTCACCTTCACCGGATCCGTCGAGAACGTCATACCGCATCTCAAGTGGGCAGACCTGCTCATCCTCACCTCGAGAACAGAAGGGTTGCCCGGCGCAGCGCTTGAGGCATCGGCTGCCTCGACACCTGTCGTTGCATTCGATGTTGGAGGGACGGCTGAGACGATGGTCTCTGGGGAGACCGGAGTGCTCGTGCAGCCGTCCGACACCGAAGCGATGGTGGCAGCGATCGACCAGTTGGCTCGTGACAGGAACCGACTCGAGAAAATGGGAAGAGCAGCGAGTAGCTTCGTCGCCGAGCAGTTCCCCCTCGACGCAGCGATCGACCGGTACGATGCCGTGCTCACCGAAGCTACGAGGGCATCTGCACTATGACGAAGGTCGCTCATCTCACTACCGTCGACCTCAGCTTGCGATACCTCGTGTTCCCACAGCTCATGGCGACCCGTGATCTCGGCTGGGATACCGCAGGCATCAGTGCACCTGGGCCATGGGTCGACGAGATCGAATCCGAAGGGATCCGCCACATCGCCCTCCCGTCCTCGACGCGCGGCATGAACGTGATGGCCGATATGCGGGCTGCCCGTGAGCTATGGCGGATCCTGCGGTCGGAGAGATTCGATATTCTCCACACCCACAACCCCAAGCCGGGACTCTACGGGAGGATTCTCGGCCGTCTCGCTGGCGTTCCGATCGTCGTCAACACGGTCCACGGACTCTATGCCGCCCCTGACGACCCGATCACCAAGCGCGCACTGGTGTACATGCTCGAAGCCATCGCCTCACGTTTCTCGGACGCTGAGCTCGTGCAGAGCACCGAAGATGTCACGATCATGCAACGACTCCACCTTGCCCCGCGAGACAACGTCTGGCATCTCGGCAATGGAGTCGACCTCGCTACATTCACGCCGAACCGCATCGACGCTGACAGGCGTGCCATGCTGCGCACAGAGATCGGTGCATCAGACGACAGCATCGTCGTGGGAGCCGTCGGCAGGCTCGTCGCCGAGAAGGGCTATCCAGAGCTCTTCGAGGCAGCGACGTCACTCGGTGACGAGTACGTCGTTGTGTGTATCGGCCCGGACGACCGGGACAAGGCAGATGCCCTCCCCGCCGAGATGATCGAACACGCTGCACAGCAAGGCGTGCAGTTCCTGGGAATGAGGACCGACGTCGCCGACCTCTATGGAGCGATGGACATCTTCGTCCTGCCTTCCCACCGGGAAGGCTTCCCTCGAAGCGCGATGGAAGCTGCGGCTTCCGGGCTCCCGGTTGTCGCAACCGACATCCGAGGATGCAGGGATGTGGTCGACGACGGATCCAACGGGTATCTCGTTCCTGTGACCGACAGCCAGGCGATCTCGTCCGCGATCACGAAGCTCGGTTCAGATCCCGACCTGCGCAAGCGCATGGGGGAGCGAGGAAGGGAACGCGCACTGGAGCACTTCGATGAGTCGCGTGTAGTCGATCGCGTGCTCGCCGCGTACACGCGCCTGGCGCGAGCAAGGGGCATCGACATCGACGAGCGCATCGAGACGTCCTCTCTTCGCATCCGCAACGCCACTCGTGCGGACGCTGACGTGCTCGCGTCACTCCATACGACCGGTATCGACACCGGTTTCCTCCCGAGTCTCGGCCATCGGTTCATGCGTCTGCTCTATCGGGCGCTTGTCGAGGACGACAACAGTGTCGTGTTGGTGGCCGACGATGGCAACGCGCCGGTGGGATTCGTCGCTGGTGTTACCGATACGAGCCGGTTCTACAAGGACTTCATACGACGCCACGGCATCAAGGCTGTGGTTGCAGCGGCGCCGAAGGCAATCCGCCCGTCCGTGCTTGCACGGGTGTGGGAGAGTCTCACCTATGAGGGAGCCGGAGCGGGAAGCGCGGAGCTCTTGGCCACAGCGCTGCTTCCCGGAGCCCGCAACCAAGGCCTGGGAACCAGGCTCGGCACCGAGTTCCTCACGGCGATGGCTGCAAGAGGGGCGAGTGAGGTCGATGTTGTCGTCGCTGCAGCCAACGAGCACGCTATCGCTGCCTATGAGAAGATGGGCTTCGCCCTCTCCGATACGATCGAGGTTCACGTAGGGGAACGATCGGTGGTCCTCACATGGTCGGCGTAGGCGATCCTCGGGTGGTCGGAGCAGTCGCTGCGTTCGTTGTTGCTGTGGCCTGGTCGCTGGCTTCGATCTGGATCGGCCCGAAAGTGGGCGTGGTGGACGCGCCGACATCCAGTGCCCTGAAAGTGCACAAGGAGCCAACACCGCTGCTCGGGGGTGTCGGCGTGTTCGCAGGCATCCACATCGGGACCTATCTCGCGGGCGCTTTCCAACCGGCGTTGTTCGCCGCGACCCTTGCTGTGCTCGTACTCGGCCTGGCAGACGATGTTGTCCCACTCTCCCCGAAGATCCGCCTCTTCGTAGAGCTTGCGGCCTCCCTCTTCCTCGTCATGGCACTCGATCCCGGCTCGGGATCGATCATCTGGATCATCGGCGGAGTCCTCGTGATGATGACCGCGATCAACGCCGTGAACCTCCTCGACGGACTCGATGGACTCGTCGCTTCGGTAGCCGTCATCGCCGGTCTCGGCCTCGCGTGGGCAGGCGCTTCGGGGTGGGGAGATGCCGCGCTCGGATCCGTCATCGCGGCTGCCGTAGCGGGGTTCCTCGTCATCAACTGGCAACCGGCGCGTGTGTTCCTCGGGGACAACGGCGCCTATGTCCTCGGCATGGTCTTGGCATTCGGCGTTCTCGATGCAGCGAACGGGAACCTGCGGGCCGTCACCCTACTCGTACCGGGCGTACTCGGCGTCTTCCTCATCGACTTGGTAGCGACGATCGCACGCAGGGGACGCAACCGGACACCACTGTTCGCAGGTGATCGTTCACACATCTACGATCGCCTGCGGGACCGTGGGTGGCCCGTTCGCATCGTCGCCCTCTTCGCCGCGGCGGTGCAAGCAGCATTGGTCCTCGTATTCGTAGGCGCGTTCCTCGCGTAGCGTCCTCGGCTGGGCGAAGGAACAGCTCCGCTGCGTGCATGCAAACACGCCTGTCGACGCGTCCTGGAGTGGAGCTGTGGCGTCCCCGTAGGTCCGGTGCACCCCATGGTTGCATCGTCGCTTGCCCTTCAGCCATCCACGTGCTGAAGACGCCACATATTTTCGCTGGCGGGCCCAGATATATCCGCTAAGGTTGCTCAGGACGCCGGGGCGTCTCGCGGAGCATCGCGCATCTGCAATTCGGAACGGGCTACTAGGGGAGATAGGGGTGCGAGGCAATACGGATCCAACGATGTTGGAACCATCTGTGTCGAGTAGGACGACAACGGCAAGGACTTTCGGAACACAGCTCGCAAGAGCTTCCGCGCGTTTGCGGTCTGACCTCACGTTCGCTGTGATCGACGCGGTGACCGTCGTCGTTTCCTATGCGGCGGCCATGGGTCTGCGCAGCTTGGATGGCCCTGTTGCTCTCGCTGATTTCCGGATGGGCTTCCTGCTGCTGCTCCCCGCGATGGTCATGGTCCACCTCGCGGCGAACCTCACTGCGGGCGTCTATGGACACGAATGGGAACATGCGTCGGTGGAAGAAGCCATGCGACTTCTCATCGCAGGCATAGGTGCTGGCATCGCCATCCTGTTCGGTGTACTGGCGATCCAAGAGATCACCAGTTCGAGTATTCGACTCATTCCTATCGGCGTCATCGTGCTCGGCGCTGCCCTCGCGGTCGGGGGGATGGGATCGATGCGCTTCCGAGCGAGGATGTTCTCGTTCCGCAAGACGCTCCACAGCGACGGCGCCGAGGCAACGGTCGTGGTCGGTACCGGTGCGGCAGCAGCCGAGGTCGCTCGCAAGGCGAACCGTGGCGAGCAACCCATCGATGTTGTCGGCTTCGTCTCGACGGATGCACGCCACAGGGGCAAACGCATCGCAGACCATCCTGTGCTCGGGGTACTCAGCGACCTTCCCGCGATCGTCGACCGTATGAACGTCGGCCAGATCCTCATCGCCGGCACCCTCAACGCGGATGAGATCCGGGATCTCGTCGATCGGTTCCTCGCTGTGGACGTGCGGCTGCGCATCGTCCCTCAGCTCAAAGACGTGCTCTCCAACGAGGCTCGGCTCCAGGACGCTCGTGACGTCGCGGTGAGCGATCTCCTCCCACGCCCCGCGGTGATAACCGATCTCCAGCCGGTATCCGATCTCCTTGCCAACAAGCGCGTCCTCGTCACCGGTGCAGGCGGGTCGATCGGTGTCGAGATCACTCGGCAGATACTCACGTTCAACCCTGCCGCCGTCATGGCTCTCGACCATGACGAGACCCATCTGCATGACGGATCGTTCCTGTGGGAGGAGGGTGCAGCAACGCTCACCACAGCCCTGTGTGACATCCGCGATCTCGACCAGACCGCCAGGGTTTTCGCCGACTTCCGGCCAGACGTCGTGTTCCATGCAGCAGCGCACAAGCATGTCCCGATACTCGAGAGGTTCCCATCAGAAGCGGTGAAGACGAACATCACGGGAACAGCGAACGTTCTCGACGCATGCCACAAGTTCGGGGCGTCGAACTTCGTGCTGATCTCCACGGACAAAGCTGTTGCACCGACAAGCGCTATGGGAGCGACAAAACGAGTAGCTGAGATGCTGACGCAGGCTGCACAAGCCGACTACGGCAACACGTGCACGCATACAGCCGTCCGATTCGGCAACGTTCTCGGTTCTCGCGGATCGGTCGTCCCGACCTTCATGCGCCAGATCCAGTCTGGTGGGCCCGTGACGGTGACGGATCCAGAGATGCTCCGCTATTTCATGACCGTCGATGAAGCAGTACAGCTGGTGCTGCAAGTCTCTGCGCTGTCCGATGGGGGCGAAGTCTTCGTCCTCGACATGGGAGAACCCGTTCGCATCGGAGATCTGGCCCGTCGCATGATCCGACTCGCCGGCCTTGTTCCGGGCAGAGACATCGAGGTTCAGGTCACCGGCACACGGCCCGGTGAGAAGCATGAGGAGATCCTGTCGATAGAGCCGCTCGAACCAACGCCGCTGAACAAGATCCAGGTCGCTCACCCCGGCCTGCCCGGTGGCGCCGAACTCGACAGCACGATCGCTGAGCTCCAACTCCTCGCCGATCGCTGCTCTGTAGATGAACTCAAAGAGAGACTCCTTGACGTGTCCAACCGTCCGTGGTCAACTGAGGATCGCTCCGCGTTCACACCGCTGATCTCCGAAGCCAGCTGACAGACAAGGATCAAGACACACAATCATGGGACTACGACACAATCTCAGCGTCCTTCGCGCCCGATGGTGGCTGATCGTGCTCGCTGCTGCGATCGGGGCGCTGCTTGGCACCTATCTCGCCGTGAGCACGAACCGTTCGATCCACCCAAGGTGGCGCAGCGAAGCCGCTGTCACGTTCATCTCCCTTCCTTCGGCGAACACATCTGACGGGTCCGGGAGCAGAGGCGCAAATTCAACAGGCTCACAGATCAACGCCCAGGCGGAGGGAACCCGCGCCCTCCTGCTTCTCGAAGAAACGCTCAACGCCGATCCGAGTCTCTCCATCCAGGTCGACAAGGGGAACAACATCTTGATGTTCACCGCCGTCGGTCGCGACGGTGACGAGACACTCGCCAAGGCACTTGACCTGCGGAGTCAGTATCAGAGCCTCAGCGCGGAGGTTCTCAACATCGATCAGATCAACGAGTCCATCAACACGCTGTTCTCGCAGATCACCAGCCTCAATGAAGAGATCGATGCGCTCCAAGTCGATGAGCCTGCACCCGAGGACCCGGAAGTCACGAGCGCTCGGACCGTTCTGAACGACCAGATCACGCAACTCAGCGAACGACAGACCCAGCTACGCATCTGGATGCTCAGCCCCGAACTGCGCCCAACCGAGGACGAGTTCTTCGGTATCGTCGAAGAGCCATCCAAGAACGCTGCAGACACCGCGGACGAGGAACCTGTCCTGGTGAGCACGGAAGACCTCAAGGCCGAGTTCGATGAGAACGCACGGGCATTGAAACGGCTCCGCGTGCAACTCGGCCTCATCCCTGACGCGCCAGTTGCCGAAGAACTCGATTCGGCAGATGCCCTGCGACTTGAAGCGCTCCAGGCGCGCGAAGCCGAGCTACAGGCCGAGTACGTGGATCTGCTCAAGGTCGCTGAAGGCCGCTCACAAGTGGGCTTTCTCGAAGAGCCGACAGCTATCGACGTGACTGCCTCGCCGAAGCCCGTCGCTCTGTTCGCCCTCGCAGGCGCATTGCTGGGCGCTCTCTTGTCGTCCATCGCACTCGTGGGTATCGACAGGGCACGCAAGACGGTCTGGGCGCCGAAATCACTCGAAGGCGTCGCATCCCTTGGAGCGATCGACCGGAATCGCTCCGACGGGCTTCCCCAGGACATCTGGTATCCGACCTCCGTCTCGAAACGACGTCGCCAGATACAAGCACTCCGAGCAACGATCGATGCCATCACCGAGGAGGAACCTGCAGTCATCGGATTCTTCGGTGTCAAGACTTCAGGGGGCGAGGTTGGGGCCCTGGCTGCCGATCTCGCCACCGCGTATGCTGTTGCGGGACGAGATGTGCTCCTGATCGATGCGAACGCGTACGAACCGAACGACCTGGCCGAGTACGGCGAACAATCATCGAGCCTGACACGCGTCCTCGTTCGCAACTTGCCCATCGACGAGGCAAAGAGAACGATCGTTGAACTGATCGATGCAACTCCCCAGGTGGTCCCACATCTCACCTCGCTGCATATCGATGCAGCAACCCACGACCCGATCGACGCGATCGCGTCACCGAACTCACGGAGCCTGATGGACCTCGCGCGCGAGCGCTTCGATGTCGTCGTCGTTGCCGGACCGGCGATCTCAGACCCACTCTCGGACACCGTTGCACGACGTATCGACTTCGCTGTGCTCGTCGGCACCGCTGGCAAGACGACGATGCCACAACTCGCTACAGCGACTGCGATCCTGACCGAGCGCCGTACCGTGTCTCCCGGAGTCGTGATACTCACCGGCCAGAGGAAGGCGCGGATTCCTATGCTCATCGAGCGCTTCCGTGGAACACGTTCGTCCATGTCGACAAC
>CAYLIR010000051.1:0-9486 GCA_964383515.1 uncultured Acidimicrobiaceae bacterium | reverse complement strand
TCGTTCCTCCGTCCACCGAGTGGCTGTTGGGAATGGCTGTCACGTGTAGCGTCGTTTCGATGTACTGCATCAGAACTCCGGGTTCTCGACTCGGCGAATGTACACGTAGGTGTCCCTGTTGACGCCTGTCGGGCCCCAGTAGTTGAACGAGTAGGAGAACTGCCCGTAGCCACCGGTCATCAACACTGGCTTGAGCCTGGCCCGTGTCAGCGAGTTGTTCATGCCCGCTCGTTTCTTGCGTCGTGGCGAGATCGGTATGCCGAGTGTCCGTTCCGTTGCGTGGTACAGGAATATCGTGCCCTTGGGGATCCGAGCTGACACGGTGCACCGCTGCACGAACACGCCGTTGTCGTTGTAGACCTCGACCCAGTCGTTGTCCACGATGCCGAGATCGGCTGCATCCTTCGTGTTGAGCCACACCGGGTAGCCGCCACGGGACAGCGTCATCATCCGGTTCGTATCGGAGTACGTGGAGTGGATCGACCACTTCCCGTGTGGTGTGATGTAGCTGAACAACTTGCCAACCTGGCCTTCGAGCATCGTCTGCTCTGTCTCGGAGAGCATGTTGTGATCCGGCCGCGGTTTGTACACAGGAAGGTGCTCGCCCCAGGTCAGATAGTTCTCGTGGTCCAGGTAGAAGTGCTGGCGCCCAGTGAGCGTCCGCCAGGGGACGAGTTCCTCTACGTTGAGGGTAAACGGGCTGTATGCACGTCCCTTGTTCACCTTCCCCGACCACGTTGGTGTGGTCAGGATGCGCTGTGGCTTGCCCACAATCGCTGAGAAGTTGTAGCGCACGTCACGCATCCCCTCAGCGAGGTGTGTGAGTTCGAGGCCTGTCTTCTTCTCCTCGGCCTCGAAGGCTCGGTAGGCGAGTTCTCCGTTCGAGGCAGGGTCGAGGGCGAGGATCATCTCACATGCGTCCCGGTCCTGTTCGAGAGACGGCAGCATCACGCTTTCGCCGTCGATCTCGACGTACGTCGGGCGTTTGCGGGCGAGTTCGTCGTAGAACTCTTCGACAGGCATTCGCAGGCCATGTGCGGCGACGCCGTTGGCTCTGGTTGCCGGGCCGAGGGCTCCCCACTTCTCGGCGATCTTGGAGAAGTCCCGTGAGACGACCTTGAACTTCGGCATGGTCTTGCCGGGTATGGCTTCGACCTCGCCCGTCCACCAATCCTGCTCGAACGGCTGCGAGATCTCGTCGGGAGTATCGTGTTGGAGCGGCAGCATGACCACGTCTTCGACGGGACCGTCGAAGTACTTCGGAGCGAGATCCGAAACACCCTTGGCGATAGCGCCGAAGATCTTCCAGTCAGATCGTGACTCCCACGACGGTCGCACAGCAGCTTGCATCGGGTTGATGAACGAATGCATGTCCGTCGTGTTGAGATCGTCCTTTTCGTACCAGGTCGCTGCCGGGAGCACGATGTCGGAGTACAGAGCGGTCGTGTCCATCCGGAAGTTCAGGTCGACCACCAGGTCGAACTTGCCGCGTGGGGCGCGATCTCGGACTGTGATCTCGCTGATGCCCAGATCTGCGGGTTCCTTGGCTATGGCATTCGAGTGGGTGCCGAGATAGTGCTTCAGGAAGAACTCATGGCCTTTCGCAGAAGTCCCGATAGCGTTGCCGCGCCAGATGAGCCACACGCGTGGCCAGGACTCTGGGGCGTCGGGATCGTCGATCGCGAAATCGACCGCACCTGACTTGAGCCCTTCCACAACTGCGTCGATGACATCCGCGTCCGATTCCGCACCGTTCGCCCGGATGCGGCGCACGACGTCGATCGGGTTCTGCTTGAACTGCGGGTAGAACGGGAGCCAGCCGCGGCGAACCGCTCTGGCTTGCTGATCCATGGTGTGGTCGAGTCCCTCCGGTGACGGTGGGAGCGAGTCGTAGCTCGCGTATCCCTTCTCGTATCGCCACTGGTCGGAGTGGACGTAGTGCCACGACGGCGTGTTCTGGTGTCGGGGAGGTGTTCCCCAGTCGCCGCCGAACGCAAGCGTGCCCCACGAAGCGTGCATGACGAGCTTCTCTTGGCCGACGTAGTGGGCGAGGCCGCCTCCGTTGACGCCGACCGAACCTGTGAGCATCAAGGCCACGATCGCAGAGCGATACAGCAGGTTGTTGTGGTACCAGTGGTTCGCTCCCGCACCGATGATGACCATGTTCTTGCCGTTGGTCGCTTCTGCGTTCGCTCCCCACTCACGTGCGAAGCGCAGCAGTGTGTCGCGATGGATCCCCGTGTGTTGTTCCTGCCACGCTGGCGTGTAGGGAGCGTCCTCATCGTCGTAGGACGACGGATATGTGCCCGACAGTCCACGGTCCACGCCGAAGCGGGCCATGAGCAGGTCGAAGACGGTGGCAACGGCGACGTTGCCGCGCTCGGTTTCGATGTAGCGGACAGGAACACCCCTGTGCACGACGCTGTTCGTCACGAAGTCGTCGAACGCGACATCGCGGACCTCGGCGTTGGTGTCGATGAAGGTGAGCTCAGGATCGATCGTGCCACCGACGACGGAATCCTCGAGTTTGAGGTTCCACTTGCCCTTCTGCTCCTCCGCCCAGCGGAACCCGACGGTGCCGTTCGGCATACGAGGTGCGTCCGACTCGGTGTCCCACATGAGCATCTTCCAGTCGCCGTTCTCGACGTTGGCGTACGTGCTCAGCTCGTTGGCGCGAAGGAGCCGCCCTGGGGCGTCGCCGGTGATCTCGACGAGGAACGGAAGATCCGTGTACTGCTTGACGTACTCGCTGAAGTAGGGTGTGTCCTTCTGCGCGTAGAACTCGGTGAGGAGCACGTGGTCCACGGCGAGCCAGAACGCGGTGTCTTGACCCGGATGCGTTGGAACCCACCAGTCAGCGTATTTCGCGACCATCGAGAAGTCCGGACTGAAGACGGCGAGTTTCGCTCCAGCATGGCGCACCTCGGCGATGAAGTGCGTGTCGGGCGTCCTTGTCATGTTCAGATTGGCGCCCATGACAGCAACGAAGCGTGCGTTGTACCAGTCCGCGGACTCGTGGACGTCTGTTTGCTCGCCCCAGATCTCCGGTGAGGCGGGAGGTAGATCGCAGTACCAATCGTAGAAGCTCAAAACGGTTCCACCCAGCAGTGACAGAAAGCGGCTTCCCGCTGCGTAGCTGATCTGGGACATCGCAGGGATGGGGGAGAATCCGGCAACGCGGTCTGGACCGTACTTCTCGATCGTGGAGACGATGGATGCGGAAATGATCTCGAGTGCTTCGTCCCATGCTATCCGGCGGAAACCGCCCTTGCCGCGGGAAGTGTGGATCGCGCTCCTGGTCTCTTCGTTCTCGGTGATCTCGCGCCATGCGGCGACAGGGTCACCCGGGTACGCCCGCTTCGCTTCGCGCCATGCATCGATGAGGGCGCCGCGACCATATGGATACTTCACCCGGATCGGGCTGTAGAGATACCACGAGTAGGAGATGCCCCGTTGGCAGCCGCGCGGCTCGTACGGCGGCAGCCCTTCTTCGAGTTCGGGATAGTCGGTCGCCTGGAGCTCCCAGGTCACGATCCCATCCTTCACATAGACCTCCCACGAGCAGCTGCCTGTGCAGTTGACGCCATGGGTCGTGCGCACACGCTTGTCGTGGCTGAAACGGTTCCTGTAGAACTCTTCCCACTTACGCTCGGCGGGATTTACGATCTCCCAGCTCCACTTCTTGGTCATCGGCTGCTCCTCAGCTTCTCTACGTAAGTGTCCTGTGGGCCCTTGACGAACCCCGCCGCTATCAACATCAACACGACGAAACCGAGCAGGCCGACCGCCACGAGGAGGTCGATCGAGGTATCGCTGTTTCCAGCATCGGCCTGCGTGGTCTCAAGGAACGCTGCGAGGTCGTTCGCTTCCTTGTCCGTGATCGGGTGATCACCGAATACAGCGACCATCGGATCGACGAGAGGGTCGGTGATGGCGGACACGAACCCTGCTTGGCCGTAGCTGTCGACGATACCGTTGAGGTCCATGGCCATGCCTGGCCCTGCGAGCCGGTCGTACTTGCCTGCCTCGTGGCACGCGATACAGGCGGTCCCGCCGTTGGCGAGGGGAGTGGCTCCGGTGAAGATGTCCTCACCTGCCGACTCGGAGACGGGCCCCTGTGGGACGGTGGTGGTCGAGGCTGGTGCAGCGCCTCCGCCTCCACCGAGCTCAGCGACGTACCCAGCCACCGCATCGATCTCTTCGGGTGAGAGCCGGTTCGCGAACGAGGGCATAGCGCTGTCATAGCCAACGCCCATGATCTCTTTGCCTTCGAGCCCATTGGTCACGACATCGGCGACGTAGGCCGGGTCGACAACGTCGGGGTTGTTCGCAAGTGGGGGGAAGGTGCCAGCGACCCCGGTGCCGTCACTCTGGTGGCAGCGGGCGCAGCTCTGTTGGTATACATCAGCTCCGGAATCTGCCGTCTGCGCCTGGGCCGCAGGGGCCATGGCGAATAGAATCGCGGTGAACGCGACGGCGATCGGGATGGGTATGAGTCGCTTCATACCTGGCGCCTCCTTGCTCGGGGATGCATGCTGTCCAAGTGCACGGGGACAGCTCTCGCTCGGGCTGGTCGTCACTGCGTTGATATCAGGACGGATAGCGGTAGTGCTCGTCATCTTCACCGCTCGGCCCTTGCTGAGGGTTGCCTCAAGTCGCTCACGTTGACCCCTGTTTAGCTTGCTGACGTAGCCATGCTACCTTAGCCGTGTAGTTCTGGAGTATTCTACTTAGGAAATGAGCAACGCAGCATGAGATACAGCATGTTGAGGCGAGCGCGTTCGTCCTCGTGTTGTGCCAAACTGATGCTGAGCAGTGACGTCGGCCAGCGCCGAGGAGGTCGTTGAACATGAGTCGTGATCAGATTTCCTGGGGCCGGGCGTTCGTCAGCGGTCTCGTCATCTTCGTGTACTTCGCATTCACGACCGCTTGGCTGCCCTCGTCGCTGCTCAAGTCGTCGCTGCTTGCATCGGCCTCGCGTCCTGTTGCAGACGGCATCACGATCGTGGTCTGGGGTGGCTTTTTCGGCCTCGGCGTGCTCGCGCTCAGGTGGGCTCAGGACCGAGGGATGATCTGACATGTCGTCCGAGCTGGGGTTCTACGACTTCAACATACCGTGTCTGGCCGCGTGCCCCGTCCACACGAACGCAGGTGCATACGTAGCGGCGATCGCAGATGGCGATGACAGGTTCGCGTATCTGACTGCTCGCCTCCCCAACCCCTTCGCTTCGGTGTGTGGCCGTGTCTGCGCGGCACCATGTGAAGATGCCTGCAGGCGGGGCAAGATCGACGAGCCGATCGCCATTCGTGCACTCAAGCGGTTCGTGACAGAGAAGTACGGACCGGAGGCTGGGAAGAAGAACATCTGGGCTGCGGTCGATTCCCACACCGCACCGCGCAAGGGCAAGCGTGTTGCTGTCGTTGGAGGTGGGCCTGCGAGCCTTGCGTGTGCGCACGATCTGCTGCTGCAGGGGTATGACGTCTCGCTCTTTGAGGCAACAGAGCGGCTTGGCGGCATGATGGTTCTCGGCATCCCCGAATACCGGCTGCCGAGAGACCTGATCGACGCGGAGATCCAGGGAATCGTGGATCTCGGCCTCGACGTCCACCTTGGCGTGCGGCTCGGCGAAGACATCTCGCTCGAGGAACTCAGAGAGCAGTTCGATGCGGTGTTCCTCGGTATCGGCGCGATGCTCGGCCGTGACCTGAACATCCCAGGTCACGACGCAGACGGCGTGTTCCGCGCTGTCGAGTTCCTTCTCAATGTCAACCAGGGATTCTCCGTCGACATCGGTGAGAAGGTGGTCGTCATCGGTGGCGGGAACGTTGCCATGGATGCCGCACGTACCGCGCTGCGCGCGAGTGCCTACGAAGACCAGATGGACGAAGATGTCGAGACATGGGATGCGGACCCGTCTGAGGTGTCCCACCCGCTCGATGCGGCACGCAGCGCCTTGCGCGCCGGTGCTACCGATGTGACGATCGTCTCGCTCGAGTCGAGGGAGGAAATGCCGGCACAGGAGTTCGAGATCGTCGAGGCCGAGGAAGAGAACATCCGCATCTTCGGCCGTCGCGGTCCGCAGGAGATCGTGATCGATGCCGATGGCAGGGTCGCAGCGCTCAAGACCGTAGGTGTCAAGAGCGTGTTCGATGAAGAGGGCCGGTTCAACCCAGAGTTCGACGACGACGACGTTGCTGTCTACGAAGCAGACACGGTGATCCTCGCCATCGGACAGGCGATCGACCTCGAAGCCCTTGGCGAGAATGGGCCGGAGGTCTCGCCAAGGCGGACGATCGCTACGGACCCCAGGACATTCACGACGTCTATCCCGGGCGTTTGGGCCGGTGGTGATGCGGCATTCGGGCCACGCCTGCTCATCACGGCGATCGCCGAGGGGCGCAGCGCAGCTTCGTCGATCCACGCGACGCTCTCGCCCGCTGATGCAACGGCTGAGCGCCGCACGGGCAAGATGACCATCGTCGAGGACTTCCATCGGCTCATGGATCGCTACGACGAGCAACCGCGCGTCGAGGTCCCCGCGTTGCCGACGGACCGTAGAGTCGGGCTCCAAGAAGTGGAACTCGGGTATTCGGAGGAAGAAGCCAGGGTCGAGGCGGCGCGCTGCCTGCGGTGTTTCCTCGATATCCAACTCGATGTGGATTCCTGCGTTCTGTGTGGCTTGTGCTCGGATGTATGCCCCGTTGATATCATCTCGTTGATTCCATCCGAAGAGATAGGCGCCGTGCCGGGGAGCACAGTGCTGATGCTCGACGAGGATCGGTGTATCCGGTGCGCATTGTGCATCGAACGGTGCCCACCCAAAGCACTATCCATGGGGATGTGGAGCGGTGTCGGCATCCCAGAAGGAATTCCCCTGACGATCGGAGGATTGGCATGAAGCCGACGCTCATGGAGCGGGTCAAGGACACGACGGTCGGAAGGTCCGTCTTCAGGGTACCTGCGCGCACCACACCCAGGGAGAAGGCTGAGGGTCATTGGGCCAACTTCTTCCTGCATCTGTATCCCGTCAAGATCGCCAGGGAGGAGATCGGTTTCCAGTTCTCCTGGTATCTCGGTGTGATCAGCCTCACGCTGTTCGTATCGCTCATCGTCTCGGGGATCTACCTGATGTTCTTCTATGTGCCGTCGCCGACGACCGCATACGGGAACATCCAGTTCCTCCAGACGCACGTACCGTTCGGCCAGTTCATCAGGAACGTCCATAGATGGTCCGCTCACCTCATGGTGCTTGCCGTCATGGCGCACATGGCGAAGGTGTTCTACCGCGGCGCGTACAAGTCGCCCCGCGAGTTCAACTGGGTCGTGGGGGTCGTGCTCCTGCTGCTCACCTTCTTCATGTCGTTCACCGGCTATCTGTTGCCCTGGGACCAGCTCGCCTACTGGGCCATCACGGTCGGTACATCGCTTGCCGCATGGGTACCGTTCATCGGCGACCAGGTGTCTCAATTGCTGCTCGGTGGGAACCAGGTGAGCTCTGCAACGCTGTTGCGTTTCTACGTGCTGCATGTGGCGCTGCTGCCCACCGTCCTCGTCATGGGTATCGTCATCCACCTGTGGCGCTGGCGCAAGGATTCAACGCTCGACACAGGAGGTGATCATGATGCATGAAGAGCCACAGATCATCGAAGGACAGCGGGTTCTCGGCGTCGTGCCCGGTAAGCCCGCCGTCGGCGACGCGAAGGTGCCGAAGCGTCAGAAGCTGGTGTTCACATGGCCCCATCTCCTGGTGCGCCACGCAGTTGCCGCGTTGTTCGTCTTGCTGCTCGTCTTGTTGATCTCGCTTGTATTCAATGCACCGCTCAAGGAGATCGCCAATCCGGCGGTGACACCGAATCCGGAGAAGGCGCCCTGGTACTTCGTCGGCCTGCAGGAATTGCTCAGCCTCCTCCACCCGATGATCGCAGGTGTACTCCTGCCGGGACTCCTTGTCGGCGGACTCATAATCCTCCCCTATATCGATCGCAATCCTGCGAAGGCGGCCGCCTTCAGGAAGGTCGCCATATGGACCTTCTCCCTGTTCCTCGGCGCTTGGATCGTATTGACGGTAATCGGGTTCGCTTTCCGTGGACCCGATTGGGGATGGGTATGGCCCTGGATCGAATGGCATGGTGAACTATGAGCAAAGCAATCGAACGTCGCACGTTCCTCTCGAGGATGTGGAAGCTGGGTCTTGGTTTTGTGGCCGTAGCGGGAGCGTGGACGACATGGGACATCCTTCAACCTGCGAGCCCATCCGGTTTCGGTGGGAAGATCAAGGCCGGGAAGGTGGCGGCGGTTCCTGACAAGGCCGTGGAGACTGTTTCGCCAGCACAGGCATACCTCACGAAGAACGGCGACGATGTCGTGGCTCTGTGGTGGCGATGCCCGCACCTTGGATGTCGAGTTCCGTGGTGCGATTCCGCTGGCGAGTTCGAATGCCCATGTCACGGTTCGCGTTTCAACCGACTTGGCGAGTACCGAGCCGGGCCTGCGCCGCGAGGCATGGACCGCTTCGCCGTCGAGATCGTCGAAGAAGCAGTCATCATCGACACGGCAACCATCGTGAGCGGGCCCACACCGGGACCCGAGAGCATCGATGAACCTGTCGGCCCGCACTGCACTGGCGGGGGTGAGTGATGACGTATCGCGACATCGACCCGGAACTTGAGGAATCGACCAACCGATGGATGGCGTGGGGTGTCGTGTTCATCGTGCTGTTCGTCCTGGCATTCCCCGTCTACCGGATCTTGCAGCCCGAGAAACTCGCAGAGGCCAAGGCTGCCCAGATCGAGGAGCTCTCTGCTCAGGGTGAAGAGATCTTCAATGCCAACTGTGCCCAGTGCCACGGTGGTGAAGCGCGTGGAGCGATCGGCCCTGCTTTGAACTCGCAGGGATTCCTCACTAGCGTGACCGATCAGCAGATGCAACAGCTCATCTCCACCGGTGTCCCGGGCACGCTGATGTCCGCGTACTCGGCGGATTTCGGTGGCACGCTCACCCAGCAGCAGATCACGGCCCTTGTCACGTACCTGCGGTCGTTCGAAGAGGATGCACCCGATGTCGAAGCATGGCACCAGCCGCTGTCTCAAACGGATCTGAGTGGCAAGGAGCTGTTCGGAATGGCGTGCAGCTACTGCCACGGGAGCAATCTCGAAGGCAACATCGGACCGCCCCTCGGTGAAGGCTCGGGCGTCTCGTTCGAGGATGATGCGTTCATCCAGCGGAGGATCATGAAGGGAGCGGGCGTAATGCCTGCCTTCGGTGACGTTTTCACGGACGAACAGATCCAGAGCATCATCGAGTTCCTCAGGTCGCAACAAGGCACCTGACCGGACACGAGGCACCTGTCCCGTCGCCAACAGACATCGGCGTTCGCAGGTCGTCTGACAGAGGGCTGCATATCGCTGGGATGCCGGATAGTGGCCGCAGCGCGTTCCTCATTGCAAGCATCGCGCCAGCTGACTGCGCAGCGATGGTCGCGTCTC
>CAYLIR010000050.1:0-9501 GCA_964383515.1 uncultured Acidimicrobiaceae bacterium | reverse complement strand
CGATGCCCTCATGACGATCTTCTTCTTTGTGGTCGGTCTCGAGATCAAACGTGAGCTCATCGTCGGTGAGCTCAACACGGTCAAGAAGGCGTCGCTTCCTGCAATGGCTGCCCTCGGGGGGATGATCGTCCCTGCACTGATCTACCTCGCCTTCGTCCTCCCGACGGGTGACCCCGAAGCGCTCCGGGGATGGGGCGTACCCATGGCGACCGACATCGCTTTCTCGGTCGGCGTTGTCGCGTTGCTCGGCTCGCGGGTCGCTGTTGGAGCGAAACTGTTCCTTCTCGCTCTTGCCATCGTCGACGACATCGGCGCCATCATCGTGATCGCGATCTTCTACACGGAGGATCTCAACCTGGGCTTCCTTGCAATGGCCATCGGGCTCATCGCCGTTGGGTACTTCGCGAGGAGGGCAGGTATCGCATCGATGGCGTTCTTCGTCCCGCTCGCCGTGGTGATCTGGTTCGGGTTCCTCGAATCCGGTGTCCACGCGACGATCGCGGGCGTAACGATCGGCCTGTTGACGCCGGTTGTCGCCAGATACGAAGATGAGCAGTTCCGGCAAAAGGCCGTCCAGGTACTCGACAGATGGGATCAGAACAGGGCATCGCCCCATGCTGCAGAACGCCTCGACCAAGACGCGCTGGAACTCGCTGAGGTCGCCCGCGCATCCGTGGCGCCACTCGACAGGCTCGAGATCGCACTCCACCCGTGGTCGTCGTTTGTCATCGTCCCTCTGTTCGCTCTTGCGAACGCAGGGGTGCGCTTCGTCGGCCAGGACGCATCGATCTCCCAGCAGCTCTCGAGCAGGATCCTCCTCGGCGTTGCCATCGGGCTCCTCGTCGGCAAGCCGATCGGTATCACAGCCGCAACATGGATCGCGGTGAAGCTGAAACTGGGTGCCCTGCCGAGAAGGACGACAATGAGCAACATCATCGGTATCGGCACGGTCGCAGGCATCGGGTTCACGGTGTCGCTGTTCGTGACCGAGCTTGCATTCAGGCATGAAATGTTCGCCAACGAAGCCAAGCTCGGCATCTTCATCGGCTCTGGCATCGCAGGCGTACTCGGTGCGCTCATCCTCTGGTTCGTCAAGACACCCCCAGACGAGGTTGTCGACGACCTCAACCCGCTCGTGCCAAGCCAGGAATCTGCCTGAACGGGAACAGGTCAGGCGTCCGAGCCGTTGTGGTCACCATGACATCTGGCCCGAACCCTGTATCCGCAGCCTGGAGCATGGTCCGTGCCCGTAGGCTCGCCGCCCCGAAGCCGAACCCCGCCAGCACGATCACGGTCGACCACAGTGCCTTCCGGGATGTGCTCGACACCTTCGCCTCCGCCGGGATCGTGTCGCTGCGGGAACAGTCCGGCGCGCTTGAACGCTACCGGGACACGCTCGAGACGATCGACCCTGACAACCTCACGGCCCCCGAAGCTCTCGCGTTCTGGCTGAACCTCTACAACGCAGGTGCGCTGCGAGCCGCTGGGCAGGCATTCGACGAGGACATGGGATCGGTGCTGCGCGTACCGGGAGCGTTCTCTGCGCCGTGGGCAACGATCGGTGCAAAGCGACTCTCGCTCGACGATATCGAACATGGGAAGATCCGTAGATTCCATGATCCTCGAATCCACGGATCCCTCGTGTGTGGTTCAGCTTCGTGCCCCACGCTCCGTTCAGAGCCCTTCACCGGAGCAGGTCTCGACCGTCAGCTCGACGCCCAACTGCGGTTGTTCATCTCCCACGGAGGCGGGACGCTCAACCGCGCGGACAACACCGTCATGCTCTCCTCGGTGTTCAAGTGGTATGGCAAGGACTTCACGTCACCCCAGACGATGCCGAACATCACGCCGGCGCGAACCCCGCGGCTCCGCGACGTCGTGGCGAACTGGTTCACAGACCACGATGCCGCCTACATCTGGGCGAACGGGCCCGACGTGGCGTTCATGCCCTATGACTGGGGCCTTGGCTGCTCCGTGGCGTGAACCTGGGAGCGCACCCCATAGAGGAACATCCCGACACCAGCGACGGCCGCCATCACGTCGAAGGGGAGCACGTATCGGAACAGGTCGCCAGCAGACACGATCCACGAGCCGGACGGCCCGAATCCGACGTTGGCGAGGTAGTTCCAGATCGACCACACACAGATCGCTCCCAGGAGTGCTCCTGCAGCAATCGCCCATCCTCGGGAAAAGGCCCGGTACACGCCGAACGTGAGGGCCGCACCAGCCCACGCAATGTCGAGAGCAGACAGCAGCTGCAGGAACTGCAGCGAGGGATGCAGCCTGAGCGCTGCACTTGCAGCAAGCGTGATGAGGCCGATGGTCCCGGTGATGAACACGACAAGGACCACACCGCTTGCGATCGACCGCACTGTCGCCGACCAGCGGGCCCCAGCGAACCATGGCTCGTCTCCAATGCCGAGCATGGAGATGGTCATGAGGTGCCCGATCACCACCACAACGGCGAGTTCGACGATGAACCAGCCACGTGGGGTATCACCTGGTGTCACGACAAGAAGCGGCAACGACACCATGAGCCCGACGATGAGGAACGGCACGACGCGCAACAGGGCTCGCTCGATCGGCAGCACCGTCACACCTGCGTGGGCCTTGTCCCGACGTACGCTTCCTTGATCCTGCGCTCGGCGATCTCGAGATACTCACTTGACAGATCGAAGCCCACGTAGTGGCGACCACCCTCGACAGCGGCCACAGCGGACGTGCCCGATCCGATGAACGGATCGAGGATCAGATCGTCGGCGAACGTGTACAGCTCGATGAGCCTGCGCGGCAACTCCACCGGGAACGGGGCTGGATGCCCGACGCGACGGGCCGACTCGGGGAGGATGTCCCAAATGGACACCGTCGCCTCGAGGAACTCCTCTTTGGTGATCGTGTCCTCACCCTTGCGTACCCGTGCATATGAGCCCTTCGATGCGACGACAATGTATTCGTGGATGTCGCGCAGCGTCGGGTTCTTCGCAGAGCGCCACGACCCCCACGCACATGATCCCCCGGCGGACTTCGCTTTCTGCCATATGATCTCTCCGCGCAGGTCGAAGCCGATCTCTGTGAGCAGAGCGGCAACATATTGGTTCAGCGGGATGTACGGTTTGCGCCCAAGGTTCGCGACATTGATCGCGACGCGCCCGCCGGGTTCGAGTACCCGATACGTTTCGGCGAAAACCCGTCGCAGGAGACCGAGGTAGTCATCGATGGCAAGATCGTCGTCGTATTCCTTCCCGACGTTGTATGGAGGGGAGGTGACCATGAGTGCCACACAGTTGTCTGGGATCTGGTGCATGTCCTCGGCGGATTGGAGAAAGAGCTGATCGACGACTCGGGCAGGTGGATCGGCAAGCTCGCCTAGATCCGGCGCGTCGCGGGGTTCGAGCATCCTGCGGGCGTAGAAGTCGGACGCGTCGTGACCCTCACGCTTGGATGTCCCGAATCGCTTCGTATGTGTTGCCACCGTTGTCTCCTTGCGCGGAACCGTAGCACCGCAACCTCTGACAAGGGGGGAGCCTCACCGAATGGCTGCCTTGTACGAACCGAGGTTCAACAGCGCAGCGGCGTGGGCAGGCGGCGGATCGAGCACGCGCTTGAGGCCTTCGGGGCCGGCTTCATGGACGAGATCGATGAACGTCCGGTAGTTCCATGCGTCCCCGGCAGGTCTTGACTCGATGCGGGTCAGGTTCGCTCCCCGCAGCCCCAGCTCCACGAGGACGAGAGCGAGCGAGCCAGGCGTGTGGGAGAAGGTCACGACGATCGTGGTCTTGTCGTCGCCCTCGTCGACCATGGGCCCACCGAACCGCAACACGACGAACCGGGTGGTGTTGTGGTCCTTGTCAAGCACGTTCGCGAGCAGCACGTCGAGGCCGTGAGCAGCGCCTGCTCGCGGCGGCGCGAGAGCAGCGACCGTCCGATCACCGAGTTCGGCGACCTGCCGCACCGCTCCTGCGGTATCCGACGCCGGTACGGCTTCGATACCGAGCTCGACGAGCGCATGCTCGGCCTGGGCAAGGGCCTGGGGATGGGACCGCACCTCTCGAATGTCTTCGAGCTTCGCCCCTGGGAGCCCATGAAGGGTATGGCGCACCTCGACGAGGTGCTCGGCAACGATCGAGAATCGGGCATGGTCTCCGTTTCCGGGCAACCGGTCGAGCACCGGCAGGACGGAACCCGTCGTCGAGTTCTCGACGGGCACGACGAGCCGATCGATGCTCCCCTCCTCGAGCGCATCGAACGCCACAGCGAAGCCGGGATGGCCGATGTACTCGTCTTCGGGGAACAGCTCTGTGGCTGCTCGGTAGCTGTAGCTGTGGGCTTCACCCTGGTAACCGATCTTCATGGAGGAGAAGGTACCGGTCGTCGCGTGACTTTCGTCCGTGCTCCGTGCTAACGCACCGATGGACCGAGGATGCGAAGACGGGCGTCCCGCTTGGGTACGCTGAGGCCATGGCACATCCTCAACGCTCGCGACCCGAAACACCATTCGCGTTCGGCCTGTTCGGGACACAAGGTGGGTCGCGGTGACCCACCACCACGACCGATTGCCTGGTGGCATCGCTGCATCATCGCGGGGATTGCTCTCAGCAGCGGCGGCCGTCGGCGCAGCGCCCATCGTGCTGACCTTTCTCATCGCCCAGAAGGCGATCATCTCCGGGCTCACCGGAGTGCCGGTGAAGGGCTGAGCACGAGATGGCGACAACGACATGAGCAGGGACACCGCAGATGTCATCCTTCTCGGGGACTCCATCCGGATGGGGTATCAGCCAGCCGTCGCACGCGCGCTCGACGGCATCACACGGGTGTGGGGCCCTGTGTCCAACTGCTACTCCAGCCGCCATCTCCGCACCGTGCTCGATGCGTGGGTGCTCGACACGCTGACCCGTCCGGCGGTCGTGCACCTCAACGCCGGTGCCCACGACGTGCGCAGGATGCAGGACACCGCCAGAGAGGTACAGATCCCCCTCGGTGCGTATCGCACGAACATGGAGAGCATCGTGAGCAGGCTGCTCGCCCATGAGCATGTCGTCCGCGTTGTCATCGCAACGACAACTCCTGTCGTCGAATCGAGACATCAGGCACTGCGACCGTCGTGGCGGTACAACCAAGACATCGTCGACTACAACGCGACGCTCACCGCAGTGGCCGACGGGCACAGCCTGGCCGTCAACGATCTGTGGGCCGTCGTGAACGATTGCCCGTTCGATCCCATCGCCGACGACGGCATCCACCTCACACCACAGGGCTACGACTACCTCGGCGCCCATGTCGCTCACTTCTTGATTCCCCTCTTGTGAGCTGCCATGGTGAGTATCCACCGGATCTCGCGGTAGTACCATGCTGTGGTACACACCACGTCGAGCCGTGTTTCTGCAAAGGGCCTCATGCCATACAAGGCGATCATCGGTGGAACCGGATACGACACCGCGTTCGGTGGCGCCCAGTTCACCAGCGAGACGGTGGATACCCCTTTCGGATCCGCGGAGATAGCTGTCGGCTCTGGCGACTTCGACGACATCGTATTCGTCGCCCGGCACGGGTCGGACCACTCCGCACCGCCCCACCGTGTCAACTACCGTGCGAACCTCATGGCGCTCTCCCAGATCGGAGTCGAGCGAGTGATCGGCCTGTCTGCCGTGGGCGGGCTGACTCCCGAGGTGTCGCCGGGGTCGATGGTGCTCGTCGACCAGATCCTCGACTGGACCTCGGGCCGCGACAGCACCTTCTTCGATGGCGGCCAGTGGGGTGTTGCCCATGTCGATGTCACCGAGCCGTTCTGCCCGAGCCTGCGCAAGGCCATACTTGGCCACCAGCATGGCCATGGAGTCACCATCCAACCTGCAGGCACGTACGTTGCGACCAACGGCCCCCGTCTCGAGACGGCAGCAGAGGTCGCCGTGTATGCGGCACTCGGCGGCACCGTCGTCGGAATGACAGGTGCACCTGAGTTCTCGCTTGCACGGGAACTCGGCATCCACTTCGCATCCGTGTGTACATCCATCAACAACGCTGCAGGCCTCGACGGTGACTCGATCGTGTTCGACGCAGCAGCGCAGGAGAGACAACTCAGTGCCCTCCTCACCGTGAGCATCGCCGCGCTGAGAGCCCCGGCGGACGACACGTGCAGATGCGGCCAGGGGCCCTCCATCATGCACGAGCCCACGGCATGGGTCCCTCCACGACGGACAGAGCGAACATGAACATCGAAGCGGCAACCCGCGCGGCACGCCACGAGGTTCACACACAAGCGATATGGCTGTTCGAGATGGGCCTCGTCGCTGAATCGAGCGGCAACATCAGCATGCGTATCCCCGACACGGATCTCATCGCCGTCACACCGTCTGGTGTTCGCTACGCCGACCTTGTGCCGAGCGACATCGTCGTCACAGACCATTCGGGTACAAGGGTTCTCGGCCACCGTGAACCGACATCAGAGACGGTGATGCATCGCGCCGTATACGCAACACGGCCCGAGACAGCAGCGATCGCGCACACACACTCTCCCTACGCCACGGCGTTCGCTGTGATCCACGAACCCATCCCACTGGTCACGAACGAGGGGCTGGGAGTGCGGTCGACCAGGATCGACGTTGCTCGTTTCGGCGTGCCCGGCTCACTCGAGATCGCCGAAGCTGTTGTCGAAGTACTCGAGAACAACAGCGATACACAGGCTGTTCTCCTCGCGAACCACGGACTCCTCACACTCGGCGACGACCTCGCTTCGGCGTGCCGCCTCGCGCATGAAGTGGAGCTCGAGGCCCGTGTCTACTACCTAGCGAGAACGATCGGCAACGTCCACACGCTCTCCCAGGCACAATTGGATACGATCACAGAGTCATACGGCAAGCGAGCATCTGCCGGAGACACCGCAGCACGCTGAAGCGGATGCACCATCCAGACTCCATGGTCACGATCTACGCGAGCGAACCTACCGTGACGGTATCACCCGGACGAGGCTTGATCACCTTTCCGCCAGTCCCGTTGTTTTCGGACACGAGCAGGTAGCCGCTCGAATCCCACAGCGCTATGAGCGTATCGGTGCCGTACTCGGAGTCGCCGAACGTCGAGACCATGCCATCGATCGTGGCACCGCACAGTGCGACCTCCACACCATCGGGCACGGGCAAGTGAGCGATGTCTTCCGGGAGTATCGAACAGATAGCGTTGCCGAAATCGTCAACGTAGATGACCTCACCGGTCACGCTGTCGTCGTCGTGGCGCGTCGCTCCCCACATGGGGATCGTGATGGGATCATCGAAGGAAGTGCCCAGGTCTCCAAGAGGCACGCCCGCGGCGAGATGGGCGCCCACAGGGGCGAAGAGGTCACGCCCGTGGAACGTCATCGTCACGTTCTCGAGCCAGTACTGCGGCTTGTCGAGATCGACGAACTCGGTCGTCCACCCCTCCCGCGCGGCCCGGGCAAGGCACGCGCTGAGCACCCCGTTGTCTGGCGCCACGAAGAAGTGGTCGCCGATACGCGCTGCGATCGGCCTGCGATCCGTACCAACCCCGGGATCGACGACGATCACATGCACGGTGCCTTCGGGAAAGAAAAAGGCGCTGTTGTCCACGACGAAAGCCGCCTCACGGATGTTCTGCGGTTCGATGTGGTGCGACAGATCGGTGATCGTCGCGTCAGGTGCGATGCGATAGATCGCTCCGTGCATGACGGCATGACTCCCTTGTCGGGTACCGAAATCCGTTGTCAGTGTGACGACAGTCATGATGTCGTTCCTTCCTTGTTCCACCAGTCTTCGATCGTTGCACGCAACATCGTGCGTTTGGAGTCGTTCGCCCAGGACGCATCGACAGCAGCAAGCGACAGTTTCCGTAGATCTGCCTCTTGGAGGCCGAAGCGCTGTTCGAGGTTGGCGAACTCCGCCGCAACGCTCGTGCCGAACAGCGCCGGATCGTCTGAGTTGATGGTCACGACCACACCCGCGTCGATGAGGTCCACGACCGGGTGCTGCTCCCAATGGGCGACCACTCCGGTGCGGAGATTCGATGTTGGGCACACTTCGAGCGGAATCCGATGCTCGACGAGGTGCTCGATGAGGGCAGGGTCCTCTATCGATCGCACGCCGTGGCCGATGCGCTCAGCACCGAGCACGCGAAGCGCTCCCCACACGCTCTCCGGGCCATCGTCTTCGCCAGCATGTGCCGTACGGCGAAATCCGGCTTCCGCGGCTTTGCGGTATACGTCGGCGAACTGCTCGGGTGGGTGCCGCGACTCGTGGCCTCCGATGCCGACTCCGATGACCCATGCATCGGATGCAACCTCCTCGATGGCGGCGAACGTTCGCGCCGTTCCCACAGGACCCCGATCGCGAACGAGATCCACGATGAGCGGGATCTCCGTTCCTGGCACCCGATCGAGCCCCCTGCGAATGGCCAAAGCGATCTCTTGAGGATCGAGGCCGTGTCTGCGGAAATCGCTCGGGGAGAAGAACGTCTCGGCGTAGATGATGTTCTGCTCTTCGAGGTGCCTGGCAACAGCCTCAGCGACGAAGGTGAAATCGTCCGTGTTGCGCAGGAAGCTGCTCATCCAGTCCCACATGTTCATGAAATGGTTGAAGTCCCGATAGGTGAACATATCGGCGAGTTGCTCTTCGCTGGCGATCTCGGAATCGCCGCCGTACTGGCCGATGAGCGTCCACAGCGCAGATAGCGGCACAGCGCCTTCGAGATGGAGATGGAGCTCGACCTTCGGCATCGAATCCCAATCGTGCGTCGTACGTGCGTCCGGCAGATCGCGGTGCCCGTTCCCGGGATACGTCGATGCTCGCCCTGGGTAGGCGTCGCGTGCCAACTGGCGAGCTGTGACAGCGGTGCTCGGATTGCGAGAGCGCCTGGTCACAAGCGGCCTGCTTGCTTGACCCGCGTGAGGAACTGTTGCGTGCGCGCATGCTGGGGAGCGGAGAACAGCTCGGAGGGTCGTCCCGATTCCAACACCCGGCCTTCGTGGAGGAAACACACACGGTGCGCGGCATCTCTGGCGAACCCCATCTCGTGGGTGGCAAGCACCATCGTGAGGCCACGATCGGCGAGGTTGCGGATCACGGAGAGGACCTCGCCGACGAGTTCGGGATCCAAGGCGGAGGTCACCTCGTCGAGGAGCAGGATCTCGGGCTCGCCCATCAGCGCCCGCGCGATGGCTGCCCGCTGCTTCTGCCCACCACTGATCCGATTCGGATACGCGTCAGCCTGTTCCCGGAGTCCGAAGCGATCGAGAAGTTCGATGGCTTGATCCTCCGCATCGGTGCGGGACATGGCCAGAGCCTTGCGGGGCCCGAGGGTGATGTTGTCCAAGACGGTCATGTGCGGGAAGAGATTGAACTGCTGGAACACGATGCCGATCCGGCGTCGCACCGCGTTCGTGTCTGTGCCCTTCCTGGTGATGTCCTCACCGTCGAAACGGATCGACCCGGAATCGATCGGTGTCAGGAGATCGACACACCGCAGCAGCGTCGACTTCCCACAACCGCTTGAGCC
>CAYLIR010000049.1:0-9511 GCA_964383515.1 uncultured Acidimicrobiaceae bacterium | reverse complement strand
CCGGGCTTTGGGGGGACTGCGTGTCTGCAGCGGATGCAAGGACGTCGTTCGTGACAAGGAGCGGATCGATACCGGCCTCCGTGCAGCGTCGGAG
This sequence comes from uncultured Acidimicrobiaceae bacterium, assembly GCA_964383515.1. Lineage (GTDB taxonomy): Bacteria > Actinomycetota > Acidimicrobiia > Spongiisociales > UBA5794 > JAMBLL01. Next base: position 9,417 of record CAYLIR010000049.1, on the reverse strand, counting down.
CGTGGGGGCGTCATCTGGCGTGCACAGGACGGTAGATGGGATGATGCCGGCATCGAGGAAGGCGCCGAACACTTTCGGCCCCTCGATGATCGTCTCGTTGCGTGCAGCCCGCGCCTTGCGCCTGTGCAGGTCGCGGACAGCCTTGACGTTCGCGTTCGCCCGCGACCGTATCACCCCAGCTACGCCGCACTCGGCATGGGTCAACTCTTGGTGGCGTCGACGAGAGCCGAGAAGGCGTCGGGATCGTTGACCGCCATCTCTGCGAGCATCTTGCGATCGACTTCGATGTCGGCAGCTTTCAGCCCTGCCATGAACCGCGAGTACGTGGTGCCGTTGATGCGTGCTGCTGCATTGATCCGCTGGATCCACAGGCGTCGGAACTGACCCTTGCGTGCACGACGATGGTCGTACGAGTCCATCATCGCATGCATCACCTGCTCGCGCGCAGCGCGATATCGACGACTCCTTGCTCCGGTGTACCCGGAGGCTCTTTCCATTACCTTCTTGCGCTTCTTCCGCGCGTTCACAGACCGTGATACGCGAGCCATGAGAGCCTCCTATTTCGTAAGCAAGCGGTCGACGTTCTTCGCGTCCTTGCCGCTGAGCGTCTTGTATCCCTTGACCCGGCGCCACCGGGCTGCGGACTTCTTGTTCCTGTTGTGGCCGCGCCAAGCTCGCTCGTGCTTGATCTTGCCGCTGCCGGTGCGCTTGAAGCGCTTCGCCGCAGCTTTCTTCGTCTTCATCTTCGGCACGTTGTTCTCCCGTCATCCAGACCGAGGGCTACATCACTCGTCGTCTGATTCAGTTTCGATTTCCTTGGGCATATCCCTGGCTGGAGCCAGGACCATGGTCATGTTGCGACCTTCGAGACGTGGCATGGTCTCTACTTCCGCATACGCCTCGACATCGTCATGGAGCCTCTGAAGGATCTTTCTCCCGAGTTCAGGATGGGCAACCTCACGGCCGCGAAATCGCATCGTGCACTTCACTTTGTCGCCCTGGCGGAGGAACTTGATGACACGCTTCTTCTTCACATCGAAGTCGCTGGAACCGATCTTGGGTCGGAACTGGACTTCTTTGATGACGGTGCGAGTCTGGTTCTTCCTCGCCTCACGTGCCTTGACGGACTGATCGTATTTGTACTTGCCATAGTCCATCATGCGCACGACGGGGGGACGCGCGTCGGGAGCGACCTCCACGAGATCCAACCCCAACTGGCTGGCCAGCCACCGAGCTTCGTCGATGTCCTTCTCGCCTATCTGGCCTCCGTCGGGCGCGATGAGTCGCACTCTTCTTACTCGGATACGTTCGTTGACCCTTGGCTCCGCGATGCGAGTACCTCCTGATCTGTGGTCGTCCAGCAGTGGAGGTTGCCTACACGAACAACAACAACGCAGCAGCGCTGTCGATATCGACCCGTCGCACCTCGAACGATGGCTGGGTGGGAAGCAGGCGCCTCCACTTGCGTCTTATGACACGACAGGGTAGCGGACAGCGGCGGATAGCTATTCCGGATTCCGCGGTCGAGATCGGCCGCGGACGGCATGGAACGAGTCGTCCCTACTCGAGCGCCTTGAGCGTCAATGCTGTCATGACCGCGGCGTGGGCTGCCTCCCTGCCCTTGTTCGTGGGGCCCGGGAGGGAACGAGATTCGGCTTGTGCCACATCGGTGACGGTGAGGATCCCGAATGCGACGGGCACGCCGGTGTCGAGTTGCACCCGCATGAGGCCTTCAGATGCCCGATGGGCGACATGGGCGTAGTGGTCGGTGTCGCCTTCTATGACCGCACCGAGGCACACAACAGCATCGACACCGGCCTTGGCCAATGTACGGGCAAGCAGAGGCAGCTCGAACGCCCCAGGTGCGTCGACGACGATCACTTCGGCGGCACCGGCTTGGGCCAGGTACGCAAGTGCGCCCTCCTTGAGCCCGTCGGTGATCTTGCTGTTGAACTGGGCCGTTGCCACACCGATGCGCAGACCGTTCGCATCGAGGACGTCGGGTACCGATTCATCGATGTGCATGGTGGCCTCGCTCGGCAAGGTGACCCATCCGGGCGGTCTTCGTCGAGAGGTAGCTGCGGTTCTCATCGGTCTCACCGACCCAGATCGGCTGTCGCTGCGTGATGGTGACGCCGAAACGTTCGAGTTGGTCGACCTTGTCCGGGTTGTTCGTCAGCAGCCGGATGGAGCTCACGCCGAGGTCGTGGATGATCTGTGCGTCCACACCGTAGTGGCGCGCGTCGTCGGCATGACCGATCTCTCGGTTCGCATCGACCGTGTCGAGACCCTGCTCCTGGAGGTTGTATGCAGCGATCTTCGCCAGTATGCCGATGCCCCTGCCCTCATGAGCGGCGTTGTACACGATGACACCTTCTCCTTCCTCAGCGATGAGTCGCATCGACTCGGCGAGTTGCGCGCCACAATCGCAGCGAAGAGACCCGAACACGTCTCCTGTCAGGCACACGGAATGCACCCGAACGAGAACGTCGTCTTTCCCGTCGACATCTCCCTTGATGAGGGCTACATGCGCTGAGTCGTCTGTGTGCGAGCGGTACCCGATGATGTCGAATGCTCCGTGGTGTGTGGGCAGGCTCGCTTTCGACTCGCGGGTCACGAGGCTCTCGGTCCGCCACCTGTAGGCGACGAGGTCGTCGATCGACACCATCACGATGCCATGCTCTTGAGCGAAAGCAGCGAGGTCGTCTCCCTTCCGCATCGTGCCATCGTCGTTGACGATCTCACACAGCACTCCTGCCGGAAACATACCGGCGAGCCTGGCGAGGTCGACCGCCGCTTCGGTGTGCCCCTGCCTGGCGAGGACGCCCCCCTCCTGGTAGCGGAGGGGAAAGACGTGCCCTGGCCGCGAGAAGTCCGCTGGTGCGGTGCGCGGGTCGGCAACAGCCCGTATCGTCGCGGCGCGATCGGCAGCGGAGATCCCAGTGGTCGTTCCGATCTTGTAGTCGATCGACACCGTGAACGCGGTCTTGTGCACTTCCGTGTTGTCGATCACCATGAGCGGGAGATCGAGCTCGTCGAGGCGTTCACCCGTCGTTGAGAGGCAGATGAGACCTGACGTGTGTCTCACCATGAAAGCGATCTGGGCTTCGGTCACTGCATCAGCTGCGATGATGAGGTCTCCCTCGTTCTCCCGATGCTCGTTGTCGATCACGAGTACGAACTCCCCTGCCTTGAACGCGTCTACAGCCTCTGGGATGGTGTTGAGTTTCATGATCGGCTGCTGAGCATGCGTTCGACGTACTTGGCGATCACATCGACCTCGAGGTTCACCGCCATACCCGGCGCGATCGATCCGAAGATCGTCGCGTCGAGTGTGTGGGGAATGAGGACGATCTCGAACCATGCATCGTCGTCGCCGGGATCGCTGACCGCGGTCACTGTGAGGCTCGTTCCGTCAACGGTGACAGAGCCTTTCTCGACGATGTACCTGGCGAGCTCTGGAGCCATCCCAATGCGCAGTCTCGATGCTTCGCCCTCGCCCAGGACACGGGTAACGACCCCGACGCCGTCTACATGGCCTTGTACGATGTGGCCGTCGAATCGCCCGTCTGCGGCGAGGGGACGCTCAAGGTTCACCGGCGACCCCGGTCCGAGGGATCCGAGAGCGGTCCGTTCGAGCGACTCGTTGACGACTTCGACGGCGAACCGTGCGTTGTCGAGGTCGACGACGGTGAGGCACACACCGTTGACCGCAACGGAGTCGCCCACAGCGAGGCTGTCGAGTGTACGGGTCGCATCGATCGTGAGTCGCACTCCCCCATCGATGGCTTCTGTCGCCGCAACCGTGCCACGTTCCGTGACGATGCCTGTGAACATCAGGTGGTCCTTTCGATCTTGGCAGTGATCTTGACGTCGGGCCCGAGCCTCTCAAGGTTCGTGAACGCGATGGGGAGAGCGTCGCTGATCGTCGCGAAGAGGCCTCCGAACGCAGGGAGACCGACACCGCCAGCGAGCTTCGCCCCGATGTAGACGATGAGCTCGTCGACGGCCCCGGCAGCAACGAAGGAGCTGGCAAGATGCGACCCACCCTCGACGAGTACAGACGTGATCCCGGCATCGCCGAGGTCGCTGAGCGCCTTGTTCACGTCGACGACGCCGTTTGCGTGTGGTTCGACGATGATCGGGTTGCGTCGCCACAGCTTCGCTTCCGGCGGCAACGGGCGCGTGCCTTTGAACACGACGGGCACCGGTTGTGGGCCTTCCCAGCCTTCGATGCGAACGTCGAGGCTGGGATCATCAGCGCGTACGGTGCCAGCTCCTGCGATGACGGCGTCGGAGTTCGCACGTAGCACATGGGTGTCGTGGCGTGACTCCGGAGAGGAGATCCATTTCGCTGTTCCATCCGCAGCCGCAATCTGGCCGTCGAGGGTCATCGCGAGTTTCAAGGTCACGAAGGGGAGACCGGTTCGGCGATGGTGATAGTACCCACGGTCGTTCGCTTCGACGATCGCATCGAGCCCAGTCTCGACGACCGCTACCCCGGCATCGCGCAGTGCCGCTATGCCCTTGCCTCTGACACGCTCGTCTGGATCGACGGCGCCGACGTAGACCGTTGCTATCCCCGCGTTGACGATCGCCTCGACACATGGCGGTGTCTTGCCGTGATGGTTGCACGGTTCGAGTGTGACGATCATCGTGTCGCCGTTGGTCTCCTCGAGCCCGCCGAGCGCGAGCACCTCAGCATGGGGCGCTCCGGGCTCGATATGTGCTGCGACGCGTTTGATCGTCCCTTCGGGAGAGGTGACGATGGCGCCGACTCGTGGATTCGGATGCGGATACGTGTCTCTCGTAGCCTCGAGTGCACGACGCATCAGCTCCTCCACGTCGGCACCGTCGAGTGGATTGTCGACGTCGCGACGCATCAAGCGTCCCCTTTCTTCCATCCGGACTCTCACCGTCGGCCCCGGAGTTTCACCGGATCGGCCCCTGTTGGGGGTTCGCGGGCTATCACCGCCGGTCGGGAATTGCACCCTGCCCGGAAAGAGGTATGTCCTCCAACGATAACAAGGGGGAGCCACAAACCCGAACCCGGGCATCTGCCGATTCGAGGGTTGCAGCAAGTGGTCGTGGCGGTAGTTCAGGCGCCGATAGTTTCGGCCAGGTCTCGCACGGCGCGGCGGGGATCGGGTGCTCCGAACACAGAACTCCCAGCAACGAGTATCGTCGCCCCGGCTTCACTCGCTCGGCGGGCGTTGTCGATGGTGATGCCTCCATCGATCTGGAGCGCAGTAGCGAGTCCTCGCGCATCGATCGCTGCCCGCGTCGCCTCTACTTTCGCCAGGACCCCTTCGATGAACGATTGTCCTCCAAAGCCTGGCTGGACGCTCATGATGAGCACCATGGACAACCGGTCGAGGTATGGCAGAATCGCATCTACGGGCGTCACCGGGTTGAGCGCAAGCCCTACGTCGAGTGACAGGACAGAGCATTCGTCGATGACCGGCACCGGATCTGGAATGGCCTCGATGTGCGCCGTGATGCCGTCGGCGCCGGACTCCTGGAAGGCTTCGAGATACCGCAACGGATCCGTGAGCATCAGATGGCAGTCGAGGTAGAGGTCCGTTGCCTCGCGCAGCGATGCGATGACCGGTGGACCGATCGAGATGTTCGGTACGAAATGCCCATCCATGACATCGACGTGCAGCATCGCGACCTCAGTGGCGATCTCGTCGACGCTCGCGCCGAGATGGGCGAAGTCGGCGGCGAGTATGGAGGGAGCGATCTGGGGAACCGTGAGCATCGGGCACGAGTCTAGGAGGTTCTCAGGCGGCACTTCCCTGCTGGGGCTAGCGGTCGAAGACGGCGATGAACATGCCATCGGTTCCCGTAATGTGGGGGGCAAGTAGGACGCCGTCCCCGAAGGGCATGCCGTCGGTTCCCGCAGGCCTATGGGCACCCAGGCCGGCAACGACCGCGACGGTTTCCTCAGGGAACACCGTGCATACGCTGTAGACGACACGTCCACCGGGTCGCACGAGGCGCAACGCGCGGGTGAGGAGGCGCCTCTGCAGCTTGCCATACGCTGCTGGGGCGTCTGGGTCGATCCGATATCGGATCTCGGGTCTCCTGCGCAACGTGCCCAGGCCCGTGCACGGAGCATCGAGGAGCACCTTGTCGAAGGATCGTTCTCGCAGTGGCGGCGCATCGGCGTCGGCAACGATCCAATGCACATGCGTGAGGGCTTCGCAACGCGTCTTGGCTGTTGTGAGCCGCCGGACGTGGGAATCGGAGGCGACCACCATGCCTGCAGGACCGGTCGCGTCGGCGATCGCACGGGTCTTGCCGCCGGGGGCTGCGGCAAGGTCGGCCACGACGTCTGCGGGTTGAACGTCCAGGGCGTTCACCACGGCAACGGAGGACGGGTCGATGACATCGACGTACCCGTTGCGCACGAGCGCAGCAACGGAAGCATCGTGGGGCATGTAGGTGGCGCCGGTGATGCCTGTGCCCTCTCCCCGCTGCTCGCCGTCACGAGAACGGATACCAGTCTGTGGGGGCTCGTTCGATGCTTCGACGAACGCTCGGGCGTCCTGACCGAATATGGTGACGACCCGGTCGTACAACCATGACGGCAGGCCGGCGTGTCGATCGGCGTCCACGGCTTCGTCACGATGCGTTGCGACGGATCGCAGGACGGCGTTGACGAATCCCGCCGCCTTGGGCTTGCCTGCTTCCCGTACCGCTTCCACCGCGTTGGAAACAGCACTGTGTGGCGCACGTCGAAGATGTCTGATCTCTGCGGTTGCGATGCGCAGAACGGCAAGCACCTCCGGCTGGATCCTATCGAGCGACCGCGGCGTTGCACGCTCGATCGCTTCGTCGATGCTGGGCAACCATCGGAGGGTTTCATAGACCAAGCGTTGGTACAGTCCGTGGTCCACCGCTTCGATGTCGGCTACGGATCGGACGATGACGTTGCTGTACGCTCCTTCGTTGAGCACCCGGTGGAGCGTGCGCGCTGCGAGGGCACGCGTGGAGATCTGTTCATCTGCCATCGTCAGAGAAGGTGGTGGGTTCTCCCCTGCGGCCGTTCATCCATGCATGCGCGTGTTGGGCTGTCTTGCCTTCAGGTTGAACGGTGATGAGCTCGATGGAGCCGCCTGCGAAGCCTGCAGCGACGGTGCCATCGATGAGCGCGATCGTTCCTTGTTCGATATCGATCGCAGAGGGAGCGGCGCGGTGGACCTTGAGGCTTCCTTCCGGTGTCAGCAACCATGCACCGGGTCGCGGAGTGAACGCTCTGACCGACCGCTCTGCGGTTGTGGGATCCCACGACGGCAGGAGCCGCGCCGCGTCCTTGGTGAGTTTCGCTGCGTACGACCCCCCGGTAGTGAGCTGGGGCACTGGCCGTCGCCGGTTGTTGAGATACTCTGGTGTTGCGCGATCGACGAGCGTTGCGCCCAGGTACGCCAACCTCGCCGTGAGGCTCCCACCGGTCTCGTTCGATGCGATGGGGGTGATGATCTCGTCCAGGATCGGGCCAGTATCGAGACCGGCGTCGATCTTCATGAGCGTGACACCGGTACGTCGATCCCCCGCCGCGATGGCCCGTTCGACAGGCGCTGGTCCGCGCCAACGCGGCAGCAGTGAGAAATGAACGTTCAGAAAGCCGTAGGGGACGAGGTCGAGCAATTCGGGCGACAGCAATCTGCCGTACGCCACGACAAGGGCGATCGACGGACGAGCCTGTTCGATCACGGATAGCAATTCCGCCGAATCGGCTGGTTGCACGACGGCAAAGCCGAACTGCTGGGCCGCCACCTTCACCGGGGATGGCACGCGGGTTGCGCCTCTGCCAGCCCTCCTGTCTGGTTGGGTGATGACGAGATCGACATCCTCCACGTCTGCGAAGGCTGTCAGGCTGGGTACCGCTGCCGCCGGCGTGCCGAGGAACACCCCGCCCATCAGGAACCCCGCGAACTGCGGAGCGATTCTTCGCGTAGTTCCCTGAGGGCCTGACGTTTCGTATGGCCGGAGAGGCGGCTCAGCAGCAACAGCCCATCGAGATGGTCGATCTCGTGTTGCAGCACTCGACCCATCAGCTCGGTCCCTTCGTAGGTCACGGGATTGCCTTCGAGGTCGTACCCGGTAGCTCTGGCATAGTCATGCCGCTTGATATCCCAGTAGCGGCCCGGGACGGACAAGCATCCCTCCTCGAACTTCCACTTTCCCTGTACCTCGACGATGGTTGGGTTGACCATGACGAAGGGGCCCTCGCCGACATCGGCGACGAATACCTGCTTCGACACGCCGATCTGGGGAGCGGCGAGACCGACACCGGGCGCTTCGTACATGGTCTCGAGCATGTCCTCGGTGAGGCGCTTGAGATCGCCGTCGAACACATCGACCGCACGCGCTTTCATAGCGAGCACCGGATCGGGGAAGGTGCGAATCGGATAGATAGCCATCGGCGCGAGACTACCAGCCGTGGTTCACAGTATCGTCGGAAGGCGCATCCGCACACGCCATTGCGCCCGTGCTACCGTCTCCGGCTGCCGCGCCTACAGATCGATCGGGTCGACATCGACGCGTACCCTGGCGCCCTTGTCTCTGAGCGTACCAACTACGCCGCGCAGGGCGACGCGTGCCGCAGTCAGATCAGCGCCTTGGATGAGCCAACGATCTCTGTCGCGCATGGGAGCCGGTCCGAGAACGCGAGCTGTGCTCCCGATCGCACGAGCGATCGTATCCCCTACCGGCACGCGGCGATCGATCTCAAGGGCGATGAGTTCGCCAGAAGGAGGGAATCCAGACGATCGACGCTCCGCGGCGAGGGCATCGAGGAACGCACCCGACCGTCCCGATCGCAGCGCAGCCACGACCGGTTGGTCGGCCGACGCAGTCTGGACAACCATCCTGTTGCCTCTCCCCTTCGGCACGAGGTGCGCGAGACGTACGAGGAGTCGCAGCGCGTCCTCCGAGGCTCGGTACGTAGGGGCGTGCGCCATTCCATCGACGTCGACCGCTACTGCAAGCGACACATCCTGACACGACACGAGATCGCGTTCTGACCCGACGATGACGAGCGCGTCGTCGCCGCTCACGCCCACCTGATCCCCGACGCTCCTCGCGATCGCGTCGCGCACCGATCCGATACCCGCACCGAGTGGTTCGAAACGTGATGTGCGACACTGGGCACAGGAACCGAGTTCTGCTCCACACCGCCGGCATTCGTTGGTGCGGGATGCCGCCGTGTCACACACAGCGCATCTACGCAGTGTGCCACAGGCGACACAGCGAAACGCGGGGGCATATCCTCGAGACGGCACCAATACGAACACACGCTCGCCGCGCGCCACAGCCGCCGATATCGCTGCCATCGTACGCTCGACGATCACGGTGCGCGACGGTGGCTCGTGCGTTCTATCGACCACTTCCACGAGCGGCCATTGCCTG
>CAYLIR010000048.1:0-9796 GCA_964383515.1 uncultured Acidimicrobiaceae bacterium | reverse complement strand
AGGAGCAGCACCAGTGCATCGCGGAACCGCACCCGGCCGACGAGCGCGTCGAGGACGGTGGGAGTGTTTGGTGTGGGATCGCGGGAGTGGCGGCGCATCAGCCAGTACGTTCCCCCCAGCAAGACAGCGAGCTTGATCGGTGCCCAGATCACCGCAGGTATGACGGCGATCACCATGTATCCGAAGGTCGCCAGGGCTAGGAGCCATGTCGAGATCCGGCCAGGCTGCCATGCAGAGGGCCACACGAACCCGATGAGCCAATGAGCGAGAGTGAGCACCGCACCGACACCGAACGCGTACAGCGCGAAATCCCTCGGCACGAGGAGCTCACCGATGGTTTCGCTAGCGTCTGCAAGTTCTGCAGGGCCGCGCACGGCAACGATGAAAGCCCAAACGCCCCAGAGCACGCCGAAGCCGACACACGCGATGCCGATCGCGACGAGCTTGCGCTGTAGCAGCCAGGAACGTGCAAGGTACCAGAATCCGAAGAACGCGATGATCCCATGCCACCCCACGAAGAGAGCGGCGAGGACCGGGAGCGGGCCATCGGTGTAGATGACCGGTGTGAGGACACCCTCGACGATGAAGGCGAACACCGCCCCAGCGAGCACAACCTGGCGTGTTCGGTAGCTCGGCACCAGAGCCATTGCCCACAGAGCGACTCCGGCCGGGACTGCATAGAACACTCCGAGGGCGAGGACGGACTCGGGCGTGAATCCCGCCCAGTACCAGTACATTCGTTCCGATGCCATCACGAGTATGACCGCGGTCAGGTAGACGAACGCGGCGATCGAAGCCAAGGTGAGCACCTGGCCGCTTGTCGTTCCCCCTCTGTCCATGGCGCGACCATAGTGGAGCATGTTTCCGCGTGTGGCGCTATGCCGGGCAACGCTGCCTGGCAGAACCCTGGGCGCCGCGGGAGGGTGTAGCATCTCCCGATGGTCCCCGAGTCCCGCAAGCGCGCTGTGTCGGTCATCGCTCTGGCGCTGCTTGCCGTCTCCTGGGGCGCGATCCCATTGTTCGTGCGCAACGATGTGCCTTCGATAGCCCTTGTGGGAGCTCGCGTCACCTTCGGCGCGGTTGCGCTCATCGGTGTGGCAGGTGTACTGGGGAAGCTCGAACTCCCCAGAGTGAGGCGATGGAGGCTCGTGCTCTCGGGGGTGCTCCTTGCCCTGCATTGGATCACGTTCTTCGAATCGATCAAGCTCACCACGGTCGCGGTCGCGCTCGCGGTGCTCTACATCGGCCCGATCGTCGCCTCGATCCTATCTGGTCCTTTCCTCGGCGAGCAGGTGACAGCCAGGTTGTGGGTAGCTCTCGGGATCGCAGCTTCGGGTACCTTGCTGGTCGTCCAGCCATGGGCTGAGCGTGTGCACGCGGGAGGGGTGGGGATCACCGCTGAGGGGATAGCGGTTGCGAGCCTGTCTGCCGGGTTCCTTGCAGCGTTGATGCTGGTCGGGAAGCCCGTTGCGAGAGATCTTGGCGGGTTGACCATGGCGATCGGTGAGTTGGCGGTTGCCTCCCTACTCCTGGCCCCAGCGACCTACCAGGCAGTATCCCAGTACAGCCACTACCTCATGAACTTCCTGGTCCTCGGCGCCGTGTTCACCGGGTTCGCCGGATTCGTCTACTGGGAAACGATGCGGCATCTCCCCGTTGCAACGGTGAGTGTCATCATGTATATCGAGCCAGCAACGGCTGTCCTATGGGCCGCAGCGTTCCTCGACGAGGATCCGAACCTCGCGACGTGGCTTGGTGTCGCCCTCGTCGTTGTTGGCGGAGCCGTGGCAGCTTCGTCAGCCGCCGACACCGAGCCGCTCGGAGCTCCAGCGGTACTCTGAGACCGACGGCGCCGACCGTCGCATCGCCTGCATAGCCTGCGTACCCTGTTGGCATGTCAACGAAACTGACGGCAACGCCTATCGAGCGGGACATCGTCATCGTCTCCGGAGAGGACGCCGCGTCCTATCTGCAGACCCAGCTCACACAGGATGCTCTCTCACTCCCCCGAGGGCAATCGAGGTGGTCGTTCCTGCTGACGCCGAAAGCTGAGATCGAGGCGATGGTTCGAGTCACCCACACCGTCGACGGATTCGTTCTCGACGTGTCGCCAGGTGGCGGCGACACCGTTCGTAGGCGACTCGACGGGCCATTGTTCCGCATGGACGTGCATTTCTCGCAACACACCTGGCCCGGGATCGCCTGGCGCGGTCCTGGCGCTCGCGATGTCACTGGGGACGCTCCCATCATTGCACCGCTGCCGTGGGAGAACACCGAGGGGCTCGATGAGGTGGGGCCGCAGGTCGTGCCACCCACAGATGTCGCGGGCCTCAGCAGGGACGAACTCGAGGCTATTCGAATCCGCCAGGTGTGGCCGTCAGATGCAGAGCTCGATGGGTCTGTGACCCCGGCTATGACAGGGATCGTCGAGCATACGGTGAGCTTTGACAAGGGCTGCTATACAGGCCAGGAGTTCGTGGCCCGCGTCCACCATCGGGATGCATCTCCGCCGAGACGCCTCGTCTCCATCACCTTCGAACCTGGCAGCGACCTCGATGGTGCTATGGACATGGTGACCGGCGGTGAACGCGTGGGAAGGGTCACATCCGTTGTTCCAGCTGTAGGCATCGGCCTTGGTTTCTGCAAGCGGTCTGTGCCCGATGGGTCTGAGATAACGATCGGGAAGGTCACGGCTTCAGTTGCCTGACCTGTGGGTCAATGTGGTGCCACGATGCAGAACTCATTGCCTTCGGGGTCCGCCAGTACTGTCCAGCCGAGCTCTCCCGTGTGATGGTCCTCGATCCGCGATCCCCCGAGCGACTCGACGAGGGAGATGAACGCCTCGGGATCGGGATGCCTCAGATCGAGATGGAGCCGGTTCTTGACTACCTTGTCCTCAGAGACCTTCTGGAAGGCGAGCCGGATATCGTTGCCGGGGAGCTTTGTCGTGAAGATGTAGTCAGGCCACACATGCTCGACCTCGACGCCCACGATCTTGGACCAGAACCCGAACAGCGACGAGGGATCGTAGCAATCGATCATCACAGCGCCGACTCTGGCATGGCTCACCGTCAACTGCTGAAGTCCTTGTGCATCTGTGATGGTGTGGGGCCGCTCTGTCCCTGGTACTTGGAGCCGAGCTCGGGAGACCCGTACGGTACATCGGCGGCAGTGGTCATCTGGTAGAAGCTGATCTGTCCGATTTTCATCTCCGGATAGATCGTGATCGGGAGGTTCGCCACGTTCGAGAGCTCAAGCGTTACCTGGCCTGTGAAGCCGGGGTCGATGAACCCTGCCGTCGAATGGATGAGCAGCCCGAGCCTCCCCAGGCTCGACTTGCCTTCGAGCCTGGCGACCACATCGTCAGCAAGTGCGATCGATTCGAGTGTCGACCCAAGAACGAACTCGCCGGGATGGAGGATGAAGGGGTGCTCGGCTGTCGCGGTGACGCCTGTCGTCAGATCTCCTTGGGGCGCTTTCGGATCGATCACCGCGTATTTGTGGTTCTCGAACACCCTGAAGTTGGGATCGCAGCGCAGATCGATGCTTGAGGGCTGGACCATTGCAGGATCGAACGGGTCGATGCCGATGCGGCCGTCTTCGATCGCTTCTCTGATGGTCCTGTCCGAAAAGATCATTGCGCACCGATGCTAGCCGCACCGCGTTGCCAGAGCCCTACGGGAGGACAACGGGAAGGCCGTCGTTGTACCAGGTGGATATCCCGCCGTCGATCTCGGTGACGTTCGTGAAGCCGAGCTCTTCGAACGTGCTTCTTGCCTGGTTCGTGCGATTTCCCGACCGACAGTACACGACGTAGTGCGCATCCTTGTCGAGCTTGTCGAGTTGCTCGGCGAAGTCATCGGCATAGAAGTCGATGTTGATGGCACCTTCGATGATGCCCTGGTTGAATTCCTCGGGTGTGCGGATGTCGAGAACAACTTCGTCGCTTTCGTTCGCGATGATCTCCGCCGCCGCGACAGGGGAGACGGTCTCGACGGCCGTGGCGGTCGCTGTGGAGCATCCCGCAAGGACGGCAGCGCCGAGGCTCAGGGCCGTGATCAGCAGTTTCGTCTTGTTCTTCATGGGTCAGTTGCCTTTCTGTATCGGCAGATCGGCGCGGTCCCACGCGATCATGCCGCCTTTGACGTTGAGCGCTTCGATGCCGTGCTGTGCAAGGAACCGGGCCGCTGTTGCAGAGCGGTTGCCGCTGCGACAGATCGCGAGCACACGCTGGCCCTTCAGCGCCGAGAGATTTCGAGGCAGCGAGTCGAGGGTGTAGTGGATCGATCCGGCGGCCGCTGCCACCTGGCGTTCCGGTGCCGTCCGAACATCCACGACGATCCATCCGTCGTTCTTTGCCATCTCATGTGCGGTGTACACATCGACCGCATCTCTGTTGTGGCCGAACATCAGCAGGCTCGAACAGCGTCGCGGGCAAGCGTGCCTGGTCGTTCGATGTCGTTGATGAGATGCATGTTGGGTACGTTCTCGTTCCTTGTCGTTCAGAATACCCAGGGGGGTATGTTATCGTGGCGTTGGCCATACGGGAAGGATATCTGTGATCATCGATCTGTCGACCTCCGACACGAGAGCATTCGCCAAGCAGATCAGCACGGTGAGTCTCGGAGATCACTCGTACGTGATCGTCGTTGGAGACCAAGCCGTCGCCATAGACATCCAGCGCGATCTGGAACGGTTCAACACTGTTCTCGATGGCATCGACGCAACATTGGTCGCTGTTGCAGAGACCCATATCCACAACGACTACATCAGTGGCGGAAGGCGTCTCGCCGCAGAGCACGGCGCAGCCTACGTATTGCCAGCGAACACGGGCGCGTCGTACGAGCACACGCAGCTAGCCGATGGTGAAGCGATCACCGTTGGCGGTTGGGCACTTCGTGCCATGCATACCCCCGGCCATACGCACACGCACACCTCCTATGTCCTGGAATCCCCAGACGGGCCCGTTGCGATCTTCTCTGGTGGATCGATGCTCGTGGGAGCGGTAGGGCGGTCGGACTTGCTGGGTCACGACCACACACACGTGCTCCTCGAAGGCCAGTACGCGTCGGTGCGCCGGATCGCCGATACGTTGCCAGCGGCGTCCGTCGTGGCGCCGACACATGGCACAGGATCGTTCTGTTCGGCATCTGCCGTTGCAGACACAACGAGCACGGTCGACCATGAGCGGCGCAGGAATCCGGCGCTCATAGCGGCATCTTTCGAGGAGTTCGCGACAAGCCAGCTCCTCGGGTACAAACGATTCCCGACCTACTACCAGCACATGGGGCCTGTGAATCTGTTGCCGATCGGTGCGCCCCCACAGGAAGCACTCGGCCTCATAACGTGTCTTGGAGAGTTGGCAGGGGTGCCGATAGTCGACCTCAGGCCGTTCGACGAGTACGCTGCGGGCCATCTTCCCGGATCTCTGTCGTTTCCGGTATCGACAGATGACGCTGTGTTCATGGGATGGACGCTCCCATGGAACTCTCCCATCGTGCTCGTTGCTACTCCGGCACAGGCGATCGAGACCCGAACGCACCTGCAGCGGATCGGCTGGGATGCGGTTGTGGGGCGCATCGAACCAGAGAGCCTTGACACGTTGACCGAGGGAAGCCTTGCGACCAGCGAGATCATCACATTCGCCGATGTGCCTGCAGACGCCGAGCACTTGGTTGATGTGCGGGATCCAGTGGAGCAGAGGGATGGGGTGCTCCCTGGGGCACAGCTCGGCCATCTCTCGGACATCGCCGCCCACCCCGAGGCATACACGTCCGACGAAGTGCTCGTGTACTGCCAAAGTGGCTATCGCTCAGCGGTTGCTGGGAGTTTCCTCGAGGCGGCTGGTGCCAAGGTCACGTTCGTCTTCGATGACCTTGCCAACTACGAAGGCAGCTTGGTGCAGCCATCGGATTGATGGCATGTGCATGGTTGTGCGCGTTCACCCGAGCCGAAGGAACATCTTCTCGAGCGTCTCGGGCGTGTAGCCAGCCTGTATCGCCTCATCAGGATGCAGTCTGCACTGTTCCATCGTCGCCGACAGGAACTTGAAGCCAGCCCGCGACAGAGCTCTGCTCGCAGCGGCGAACTGCGTGAGCGTGTCGTTGCAATCACGACCCTGGTCGACCATGTTCTGGAGGCCACGAATCTGTCCCTCGATACGTCGGAGGCGCTTCATGATGTCGTGGCGGGATTCCGTTGGGATTTCCATGTGGCCAGTATACCCCCAGGGGGTATCTACGGTTGGTGCTATCGACGTTGTGTGGCGCGTGCCCATCTGGCGCGTCGAGGTTCTATGCTTGAACGACATACGAAAGGGATAGATATGGGGAAGAAGCTTTCTGCGCTGGCTGTGGTGCTGGTGCTCGTTGCGGCAGCATGTGGAGGTTCTGGCGGTGGGCTGAGTTCCGGCGATCAGGAACTCGCCGACGAGATCGCGGCGGCGATGCTCGACAACACGGACGCGGCGAACGCGCTCAGTGAAGACGAAGCACAGTGCTTCGGTGACAACATCGTTAGCAAGATGGGAAGCGACAGGCTCAAGGACCTAGGCCTCACCGCAGCTGCGGTGAAGGATGGGACGGGCCCTACTGACGTAGACCTCGGGGACGAGGACATCGACGCGATGGTGACCGTGATGACAGATTGCGTCGACTTCTCCCAGTTCATCGTCAAGGAGCTCCAGGAGATAGGTATTCCCGACGACGCTGTCTCGTGCATCACCGACGAACTCGATGATGGCTTCATCGCATCAATGGCACGGGCTGCTTTCACGAATGATGACCCGATGGACAACCCCGAGACAGCCCAGGGGCTCATCAACGCGGTGACGGGCTGTCTGACGCCTGAACAACTTGCCGAGTTGGGTGGCTGACCCGGCACTCGATGAGGGCTGCAGCGTGGGTGCGTTGCGCCTACGGCGTGGCACACTACGGGAAGCCGATCGAGGATCGCCCATATGAAGAGAACGCTGTTCGAAACAGAGCATGACCTCTTTCGAGAATCCGTGCAGCAGTTCGTCGACACGGAGATCCTTCCATACCACGCGGCATGGAGTGCTCAAGGCATGGTGGATCGTGAGATGTTCACCAAGGCAGGGCGAGCAGGGCTCGTCGGCATGGCCATCCCCGTCGAGTACGGGGGTGGCGGTGTTGACGACTTCCGATTCAACGCGATCATCGACGAAGTCGTCAGCCGCTCCCGTGCAGCGGCTTCGGGGATGTGCATAACACTGCACAACGACGTGTGCGTACCGTACTTCTTGCGATACGCGAATCCTGAACAGAGGGAACGGTGGATGCCGGGGATCGCCAACGGCGACTGCATGACCGCCATCGCCATGACCGAGCCGGGCACCGGGTCCGATCTTTCGGGTATCGCGACTTCAGCGCGTCCCGACGATGGAAGGTACGTCCTCAATGGGTCCAAGACGTTCGTCACGAACGGTATCAACGCCGACCTCGTCATCGTTGTGGCCCGTACCAGTGAGGATCCCCATGGCGGCCTGACGCTCCTCGTGGTCGAAGAGGGTATGGCGGGATTCGAGAGGGGCCGCAACCTCGAGAAGATGGGTCTCCATGCCCAGGACACGGCGGAGCTGTTCTTCACCGACGTGGAGGTGCCCGTCGAGAATCGGCTGGGTGCTCAAGGTGCTGGATTCTCGCAGCTCGTGGCGAACCTGCCTCAGGAGCGTCTGTCGATCGCTGTCGGTGCGGTCGCCGGAGCGGAGGCGGCGCTTGCGATGACCGTCGACTACGCACGAGAACGTACGGCATTCGGACGCCCGATCGGTCGGTTCCAGCACAACCGTTTTCGACTTGCGGAGGCCAAGACGGAGATCGATGTGGCGAGAGTGTTCGTAGATCGCCTGATCGAGGACCACGTCGAGGGAAACCTCACGATCGAACAGGCTGCAGAAGCGAAGTGGTGGACGACGGAGATGCTGCGACGGGTCGTCGACCTCGGCGTGCAGATCCATGGCGGCTACGGGTACATGACGGAGTACCCGATCGCCCAGGCGTTCCTCGACGCGCGCGTTCAGACGATCTTCGGGGGCACGACGGAGATCATGAAGGAGATCATCGGTCGTGGCATGGGGCTGTGAGCTCAGGCCTAGTAGACGGCCATGCCAGCGATCACGGCCATGATGATGAGAACCGCAATGGCGACCGCCGTGCACTGAACCCAGATCGGAAGACGTTCGGGCGCTTCGGTCACGAAACGGGTTGATTCACGAATCGGATCGTCAGGGGATAGCGGTAGGCCTCTCCATTCGACGCTTTGACCGCTGCGATGATCGTGGTGATGAGCACCATGATCGAGGCGGCGACAACCAGCAGGACCCACAGCAACAGGAACACTCCCCAGCGCAGGCCAATGATCAGGAAGATGATCGACACGAAGCCGTACAGGAGCAGTGTGAGATGGAAGTTCAGGGCCTCTCGTGCGTGCTCTTCGACGAACGGGTCGGTCTTCTTCATGAGCCACACGACGAGCGGACCGACGAGTCCCACAATCCACGGGGAGAGATGGGCAGCTACAGCCCAGCTTCGCGAGTCCGGACCCCCCTCAGGTGAGGGTTTCGGGCCGTACGGCGCTGCGGGATGGGCCATGTTCTTCCTGTCCTTCGGGTGGTCGGAGCGGGTGAGCGGAATAGCATTGCGCGCTGAGCTTAGGGAGACGCAGTTCGGAGCGCTCGTCCTGGCTGTTGAGCAGCGCTCTCACAGGTCAGGGGTTGCTCCCGGCCAGTGGTGACTCGATAGAGCCCCGTCGACGGTTCCCCTTCTTCGCCGATGTCGGAGACACCCTGGAGGCACATGTCCGACTTCGTTGCAGCCTTCCGGTTGTCGCCTGTGCGGTTCGCTGAGAACCGGATCGTTCGTCAGCTGCGCATGCCCACAACCTCTCATGGCTCTTCTAGCCCGGGTCTCTTCTTGGATAGCCCGTGATCTCTTGGATGTCCTTGAACAGTGGTACCAGCCGGTCATACATCTTGAGGTACACACGTTCATAGAGCTCGGCATAGAGCGCCGCATTCTCCGGGATCGGAGTGACGACCCGTTCCACATGGGTCATCGCCGCCACCGCGCTCTGGAAATCAGGATACGCCCCCATGCCAACTGCAGCAACGATGGCTGCGCCGACAACCGAGGTCTCATGGGTATGAGGTCGCACGACCGGAAGGTTGAAGACATCAGCTGTCACCTGCAGGATCTGCTGGCTCTGCGAACCACCACCAGAGACAAAGACCCGCTTCATCTCCACACCATTCTTCCTCGCTGTGAGTTGGGCGCCTTCTTTGAGGGCGTAGGCCAGTCCTTCAATGATGGCGCGATACATGTGGGCTCGAGTATGGATATCACCAAAACCGATAATCGAGCCTTTCGCGTAGGTTTCCAGATCGGGTCCCGGAGTCCAGTAGGGCTGTAGGAGGAGTCCCATCGAACCGGGAGGGACCGCTGTGACTAGTTCGTCGAAACGGACTTCCGGAGCCACCCCGTCATCTTGTTCTTGGAGCCGTTCTTGGAGCCCGAACTCCTCCTTGAACCACGACACCATCCACAGGCCACGGGTTACAGCGACTTCGGAGTAGTACTGACCGGGAATCGCTGAAGGGAAGGGCGGCAGGAGACGCTTCAGCTCGACATAGTTGCTGTTGGGAGTGTTGGTGGTGGCGATCGTGCCGTAGCTGACGAACGCATCGGCTGGTTGACGACTGCCAGCGCCGAGCATCTCACAAGCCTTGTCGTTGGAAGCAGCGACCAGAGGCAAGCCAGCCTTGATTCCGGTGGCCGCC
>CAYLIR010000047.1:0-9834 GCA_964383515.1 uncultured Acidimicrobiaceae bacterium | reverse complement strand
CCCTCAGGGTCTTCGAGCACGTGTGCAGAGTCGACAACGATGGGTGTCCGCCCTGTAGCAAGGATGCGGTCGAGTATCTCGACCTGGAAACCGTATGCCGCGTCGGTGGCGCTTGGGACCCTTCCGAGGCCTTTGTACAGCGACGGCAGCATGCTCACAGGGTCGCGGGTGAGGATGAAGCTGTCCGTAGCGTCGACGATTCCCAGGTCCAGGCCCACGAGGTGGTGCGCCATGTTCTTGATGAAGAACAACGGCGTGGTGACATCGTCGCCTCGCATCAGGTCGACAACACCTTGTTCGTCGGTTGGGCGTGTTGCGAGCACGTCCTCGCGCATAGGGTGATCGAGGCCCGTGGCTTTCAGGAAGTGTCCGTACATGGGTTCGTCGATGACGGTCGTGTCGCTTCGCTCGTTCCACGAGTACATCATCGCTGTGGAGATGTTGCGCGGAGCGGCCCACATGGTGATGACCCTGGTCACGATCCGGCCTCGCTGTCGAACGCGCGGTTCCTAGCTTCGATGAGCTTCGCGGTGACAGGGCCTGGCACCGCGGTGCCGATGGCGCTCCCGTCGAGCGTGGCGACAGGTGTGAGACCGCCGTAGGTGCCGGTGACGAACGCCTCATCTGCGGCAAGGACATCCTCGCGGGTGAAGTCCCGTTCCCTGGTCGTGATTCCGAGGTTCTTTGCCAACTCGATGACCAACCCACGTGTGATGCCGTTGAGACAGTGCTCCCCTGTCGAAGTCCACACTTCTCCGTGTGCAACGATGAAGAAGTTCGTCGAGTTGCATGTGGCAACGTTGCCGTGCACATCGAGCATGAGAGCCTCATCGCCACCCGTCTCGATCGCTTCGAGCAGAGCGACGACCTCATGGATCTTGGAGTGGCAGTTCCACTGCTGGTTGAGTGTGTTCGGCGGCGGGCGCCGCACGCTTGAGGTGCGGAGCGCTATCCCGCGCGTGGCCGTCGATGGGTCGGGTGCTTTGTGCTCAGCGATGATGACGATGTTGGGGCCGCCAACGACCAGGCGCGGATCCTGGAGCGGCGTCTTCTTGGTCCCTCTGGTGACCATCAGCCGGACATGGGCGTCCGTCTCCATATCGTTGCGCGCGATGATCTCGGCCAGCAGCGATACGATCTCGTCCCTCGTCTTTCCGATGTCGAGCCGAACCCCTGCCGCGGAGGCGAAGAGGCGATCCAGATGACGGTCGAGATGCACGAATGCCCCCTTGTGGTAGCGCAACCCTTCCCATACGCCGTCGCCGACGAGGAACGCCGAGTCGAACACGGAGATCTTTGCATCGGGTCGTGCAAGCCACACACCATCGACGTAGACGGTGACATGGTCGTTCCTGGGATCAGGGAGCGCATCATGGGTCGTACGTGCCATGACGGAGACGCTAGCGTCCCGTCGGCGTCAGGGCGCCGGTGATCGCGTTCCCTACGGCAGGAGGAGGGCCGAGACGTCGTCGCGCAAGGCTGCTGTTGTCGCTATGAACCCTGGCACCAACGGATCTTCATCGTTCCAGGTAGGGGCTGACCCGTCCTTGAGCACCCCCCAGGCTCCTGCAGATGCGAGCAGCGCAGCCCCACCGGCGAGATCCCACTCGTTCTTTGGCACGAGGGTCCAGGTCGCATCGAGCCTGCCTGCAGCAACAAGGGCGAGCTTGTAGGCAACAGAGCCCATCGGCACGATCGTGAACGCCCCATCGTCGTATCTATCCCATTCGCCGCGCCGCACCTCTGAGCGGCTCGCGCCAACGGTGGCATCGGCAAGCGAGGTCGCGCCGAGCGCATCGTTTGGGCCGTCGTACGCGACCCCCGACTCGATAGACCCGACGATCCGTTCACCCGTCGCAGGGTTGTGGATGCCACCTGCAACCGGCCGTCCGTCTTCGATCAGGCCGATCGAGATACACCACTCTGGGATGCCCTCGATGAATTCTCGCGTACCATCGATGGGGTCCACGATCCATACCCTCTGCTTCCCAATGCGTTGTGATGAGTCAACCGTCTCCTCGGAAAGCCAACCCTCGCCTCTTTGGGGGAGAAGGCTCTTGAGGGCGGTGTCTACGGCGATATCTGCCTCTGTCAGTGGATCGCCCCCTGACTTCAGTGTGGAGTCGATCGCCCCCGGTGTGAAATGCTCCAACACACACACGGCCTCGTCGAGTGCGGCATTGATCCGCGAAAGGTCGTGACGATAGCCCATGTCGACTCCTGGTGGTGTGCTGGAATGTCCGCAGCGTAGCTGCACAACAGGCACCACTTCCGCAGATTCCTGCTCGCTGGGGCTCTGTGAGGGTGAGCGAGCCTCTACTATCGGTGTACGAGCAAGGAGAGCTAGATGAAGACATACACGTCGCCAGGGGGTGTCGCCGTCCCGCCAAGTGTCAATGCGGTTCAGCAGTTGATGGTTCGAGCGGACAACCAACCCGACTATCCAGCCCTCATGTATCGTGACGGTGATCGCTTCGTTCCCGTCACCGCGAGCGAGTTCTGGGAGACGGTTGTCGATCTCGCAGCTGGCCTTATCGCTGCGGGCATCGAGAAGGGCGACCGTGTCGCCCTCCACTCCGGCACACGCATCGAGTTCACCTATTTCGACTACGCCATATGGGCGGCAGGCGCTGCGGTCACCACGATCTACGAGACCTCGTCCCCTGAGCAGGTGAAGTGGATCCTCAACGATTCTGGGTCCAAGGCGCTGATCACGGAGAACGCGGCGACCCTTGCTGCGTTCGATGAGGTTTCCAAGGACGTTCCGGGCTGCCGGGGCATCTTCGTGATCGAAGACGGAGCCGTCGATGCGCTCAAGGCGATGGCATCGGACGAGAACCGCAAGGAGGCGAAGCGCAGGATCGCTTCGATAGCGCACGATGATCTCGCGACGCTCGTGTACACGTCGGGAACGACGGGTATGCCGAAGGGGTGCATCCTCACGCACAGGAACTTCGTGTGGGAGGTCGTCAACTTGCAGGGGTCGCTCTCTGAGCTGCTCTCTGAAGGAAACAGAACCCTGATGTTCCTGCCACTTGCCCACATTTTCGCACGGGCTGTCCAATCTGCGAGTATCTCGTTCGGAGTAACGATCGCGTACAGCTCGGGGATACCGAACCTGCTCGAAGAGCTTCCCATGGTCAAGCCAACGTGGGTGTTCTCTGTGCCGCGCGTGTTCGAGAAGATCTACAACGGCGCGAAGGCGAAGGCGGATGCAGGTGGCAAAGGAGGGATCTTCGACAAGGCCGCCGATACGGCGATAGCGTATTCCCAGGGAATCGAGCGCGGCAAGGTCTCCATCGGAACGAAGCTCGCGCACGCGGCGTTCGACAAACTTGTGTACGCGAAGATCCGCGCTCTTTTCGGAGGCAACTGCCGCTACGCGATCTCCGGTGGAGCACCGCTGGGAGCACGGCTTGGGCATTTCTTCCGTGGCGCTGGCATCGTGGCACTTGAGGGATACGGCCTCACGGAAACGACTGCCGGGGCGACCGTGAACCGGCCGGATGCGATCCGTGTCGGCACCGTGGGCCTTCCCGTCCAAGGGGGATCGATCGGCATCGCCGACGATGGTGAGGTTCTCATCAAGGGTGGCCACGTGTTCGCTGGCTACTGGAACAACGAAGCAGCGACCCGTGAGGCGTTCGTCGATGACTGGTTCCGCTCGGGAGATCTCGGCGTCCTCGACAACGAGGGCTTCCTGTCCATCACCGGCAGGAAGAAGGAGATCATCGTGACCGCTGCGGGGAAGAACGTCGCCCCAGCCGTTCTCGAAGACCGCATGCGGAGCCACCCACTCGTCTCGCAGGTGATGGTCATCGGCGATGCGCAACCGTTCATTGCAGCACTCATCACGATCGATGGAGACGCGGCGCCAGCATGGGCTGCAGACCACGGCAAGGAAGGCCTCACTGCGGAGGAACTGCACAAGGATCCGGAGTTCATCGCCGAGATCCAGAAGGCAGTGGACGAAGCGAATGCGGCAGTGTCGCGTCCAGAAGCCGTAAAGACCTTCCGGATACTCCCGCAGGATCTGTCGATCGAGGGTGGCGAGTTGACGCCGACACTGAAGGTGAAGCGTTCTGTCGTCGCATCGAAGTACGCAGGGCTCATCGACGAGATCTACGGATAGCCACCGTCGCACGAGATGGACGACCAGAGAGGACCGGTGCTTCAGATCCCTGCGCTGTCCGGTGGCGGAGCCTTCGGCCAATAGCGTCTTCGCTCGGTAGAGTCCGTGCCGATGCTCAATCGGTTCCTCTCAGTCACTCTTGGCGGAGCACTCTTTCTGATGCTGCCTGCGGTAGGTGCGCTCGGCTTCACACCAGAGCGCGAGCTGCTCCCTGACGGGGACATACGGCCTGTTGTCGTGTCAGCTGAGCTCAAGACGCCTGGCCGGCACAACCGGTTGCTCGAGGCGGATCTCGCCATCGTGGCGTACGACAACGACAGTGTCATCGGCTACGAGTACCGTTGGAGGGGTCCGACCATAGGAAGTGCCCACCCCACAGCGCTTGAGTCACCAACGGTGTCCTACAGGAACCTGTATCCCGAAATGGCGTATGCACTCGACGTACGCGCCATCGATGAGAACAACCACAGGTCGGCGTGGTTCAACGCGTGGCGGGGGAGGACGCCGTCGGTGCCGAACGTGATCGTCGCGGGGGATTCGATCGCAGCGGGATACTCGAGAAGATGGTTCACCGGGGATGCAACCTGTGTCGACGTCGATCTGTCCTACGGGAGGCAACTCGCTGCGGAGATCGCCACGATGCTGCCGTCGCAGTGGGCTCCGACGTACACCAACGTTGCGTGGGCAGGCGCAGGTCTCGCGTCTGTTGCCAACGGCGGCACCGATTCCTGCGGAGTCGACCATGCATCACAGCTCGATCGGATTCGTCAGCTTGCGTCCTCAGACACCTGGAACATCGTGGTGATGACCGCTGGCATCAACTCGACGAACTGGTCGGATGTGATCGTCAGCCTCACCGCGGATGCCACCTTCTCGCTGACCGCAAGCGGTGACAAGCATGCCTGCAAGTCTGCGGTGACCGATCTATGGAACATCGAGTTGAGGCAGCCTGCGATCACCGAGGCAGCATCGATCGTCAGCACGGCCGTTGTATCTGATACGAACGCCCAGGTGCTGTGGACCGGGTACTACGACATCACGGACACCGAGTTCACACCCCTGTACCGGCCGATCACGGGAGTCTGCTCAGATGAGATGGAGTACGCGCTCGATGCGCTCCACGATGCATTGCGCGCAGGCCTCGCAGACGACGTCAAGTGGGTGGACATCGATGTTGGCGTCTCGACCCAGAAGTGGGCAGGCTGGCCACATCCTGATTCCCAGGGGCAGAAGACCATCGCCCACCGCATCGTTCTGGCACTCAACGCCTAGGCGGCCATCGGTGCCAGCACGAGATAGCGGCAGCATTGTCGCACGGGTATGACACCATGGGGCCATATGGACGAACCGGCGATCTTGCACGCTGACCTCGATGCCTTCTACGCTGCCGTAGCTGTCCTCGAGAACCCCGACCTCGCTGGCATGCCAGTTGCTGTTGGCACGGGTGTGGTGCTGTCGTGCACATACGAGGCAAGGGTGTTCGGTGTACGTGGCGGCATGCGGATGGTTGAAGCCCGAGAGCGATGCCCGTCGATGATCGAGGTGGACGGTACGTTCGGTGCGTATCGAGAGTACTCGCGGGCGGTCTTTTCCATCTTCGAGTCGTTCACACCTGCGGTGGAGCCACTCTCCATAGACGAAGCGTTCCTCGACGTGTCGGGATCGCTCCATCTCTTCGGGGATCCGCTGTCGATAGCCAACCAGATTCGATCACGTGTTCGTCGTGAGACAGGGCTGGCGGTGTCTGTTGGTGGGAGCACCCGCAAGTTCCTGTCGAAGATCGCAAGCCAGGTCGCAAAGCCCGATGGCGTCATCATCGTCCCAGCCGGTGGGGAACGCGCGTTCCTCCACCCGCTGTCGGTGTCGTACCTGTGGGGCGTCGGGCCTGTCACGAAGCAGAAGCTGAACGACTTCGGTATCGAGTCCATCGGCGACATCGCGAACACGCCATACGATGCGCTCGTCGCGATGCTTGGCGGAGGTGCCGCGAGCCATCTGTCTGCCCTTGCGAACAACCAGGATCCTCGGCCTGTGTCAACGACGCGAGCCACTCAGTCGGTCGGGGCGCAGAGTGCGATGCCTGCCCGGATCCGAACCCTCGACGAACTCAAGCCGATGCTGTTGCGTCTGACGGACAAGGTCGCTGACCGCCTGCGTAGGAAGAGCAGGACGGCGCGCACCGTCACCGTGCGCGTGCGGTTCGCGGATCTGACATCGGTCACGCGTTCGGCGACCATGCCGACTCCAACGGCTTCAACGCGAGCCATCATGGATATCGGCATACGACTGTTGGCGAAAGTGCTCGACGAGTATCCACGGAACGAGATCTCACTGATCGGCCTGTCGACGGCTGGGCTCGGCGTCGGCGAACCGCTCCAACTCGCCCTCGGCGTGGACGATGCAACAACGGGAGGAACGCCCGAAGACCTCAAGTACGGTTCGCTCGATGCGTCCGTCGACGAGTTGCGGCGCAGGTACGGCAGGGATGTGATCACCCACGGATCAGACATGCTTTCAGGCAGGTCGGCCTTCGGTGATGGGCTCTCCCACGTCATGACATCCGACGACCGCCGGGCCGATGGCGATGCCGATGGCGATGACCTCGAGTACCTCGTCTTCGAGGAGTGACCGACACGTCGGCGGCGTTGTCAGACGGCGAGATCGCGCGAGCCGAATCGCATGACGCCGATGGCGGTTCCGGCGATGGCGACGACGAGGAGCAGCAGGTACTGAGGTGCGAAGCCTCTTGCCAGCGGAGCTGTATCCCCGAGATACCAATAGAACGGCGACAGGGAGCGCAACGGCGCGAGGACGTCGACGATCGCGCCCAGTCCGTTGAGGAACCACGCGGCCGCCCCGATAGCCGCGCTCGCGCCGATCGCTGGGGCGGATCCGAAACACGACCACACGGCGATGGCGATGCCGCCAAAGCACAACGCAAGCAAGCCGAGGCCGGTATTCGCCGCGACGATGTTGATGAGGTCGATATGGGTTCCCCAGATGGCGTTCCCCGCGATGCCAACAACGGTGAGCACCAGGCTGATACATGCTGTCAGCAGGGTGATCCCGCCTGCTTTGGCGAGCAACACGGCACGTCGCGACACGGGATTCGACAGCGTCATGTCCAAGGTGCCGGTGGACTCCTCTCTCGCGATGAGCCCAGCCACCGAGCCGACGGCGAAGATCGTCATCACGATCGGCCCGACGCTCTGATAGGTGCGCGACGATATGAAGCCAGCAGCGGTCGCGAGCGAGTCAGGGTTCGTCATCCCGAACATGGCGAACAGTTCTTTCGGCATCGCGTTGACCATGCCCGATATCGCGGTGGCATCCTTGGAGAACGCTGGCCAGGCAGCGAATGTCAAGAGCAACAAGGCGAGAAGGCCTCCCGCCCAACCCCACAGGGAGTGTCTCTTGTCCCAGATCACCTTCCCGAGGACACCGCGGAGCAACCCCACCGCTCGCGGATCCTGCGAGATGGGCCCCTGCGAGCGAGGGGAGATGGGTTCGATGAGCGACCGATCGATCGAGATGTTCCGACGGTGGAACATCCAGAAGGCGAGACCTGCCAGTGCGACGGTTGCCAGGCTCAGCCACACCTGGCCTGTCGCCCAGCCGTCGATCAGTGGGCTCCCGTCGTGGTACCAGGTGAACGGGCTGAGCTTGGCAGGAAGCTCGAGCCAGTCGAACAGGTTGGCGAACGCGTTGACGAACCACGCAACGGCTGCCCCGACTACTCCCACGCCGATCGCCGAGGAAGGCTCGCCTGAATATGCCCCGACGGCGAGCGTCAAGGCGCCGAAGACGAGGCCGAGTAGCAACAGGGATAGATTCGCTGAGAGTATGCCGTGCGTTCTCAGCCCCATGCCAAGCGCACCGTTCATGGCGAGCATCGTCGCGACGACGACGGATGTGACCGTTGCGGCGAGAACAGCGATAGCCGCCGTTTTCTGTGCGATGAGCGTCAAGCGCGAGACCGGGACAGACAACAGCATGTCCATCGTTCCGTCTCGCTCCTCTCTGGCTGTTGCCCGTACAGCCAGAGATACGGTGAGCCCGATGATCATCAACGGGCCGAAGAGCGAGAAGAACTGTGCCTGAAGGAACCCTGCACCGGTCAGATAGGTTGCTGGGTCGATGCCGAACACGGCGAGCATACCGGAGGGAAGATCGTCGATGAATCCCTTCATCTCCTTCGAGTCCCGAAGGATGGGATACACGAACGAGACCCAGGCGACGATCGCCGCCGAACCGATCGCCCACCACAGAACTGTCCGTCGGCGGTCCCGTACCTCCTTCGCGAAGATGCTACGAAGCATCGTCGCCAACCCCGTAGTACGACAGGAAGACCTCTTCGAGCTCACCTTCACGCGTCGAGAGAGACACGACCGTATGTCGCGCCGCTTCTTTGACTACCGGATCGAGCGCACCGGACACCGTGATCGCGAGGACCGCTCCGTCGTTGCGTGACTCGACGGAACGCACCCCGTCGATCTCGCTGAACGATCCAGGATCCACAGGAGAAGCGAACTGGATCGTGACGGTCGAGTGGGCCTTCGTCTTGAACGCTTCCACGGTGTCGACGGCGATGAGCCTGCTCTCTCGGACGATGCCGACACGGTCGGCGATCCGGTCCACCTCGGGGAGGATGTGTGACGACAGGAAGACGGTCCTTCCTTCGTCGCGCACCTCGTTGATGAGACTCTGGAACTCCTGTTGCATGAGCGGATCGAGCCCCGACGTAGGTTCATCGAGGATCAACAACTCTGGTTCGTGCATGAACGCGTTGACGACTCCAACCTTCTGTCGATTCCCTGTTGAGAGGTCCTTGATCTTGCGGTCGAGGTCGAGTTCGAACCGTTCAGCAAGGGAGGCCACGGCAGCACCCGTATCGACCTTGCGCAGGTTCGCGAAGTAGATGAGGAATTCCCGTGCTGTCATCGTCTCATACATCGACAGGTCACCGGGGAGGTAGCCGGTGCGGCGCCGTATCTCGATCGAGTCCTCGATGATGTCGAGGCCGAGAATGCGGCCAGACCCTCTCGTGGGGAACAGGAAGTTCAGGAGCGTCCTGATCGAGGTTGACTTTCCAGCCCCATTCGGGCCTATGAAGCCGAACACCTCACCGACGTCGACACACAGGTCCAAGTCGATGATTCCGGGGGCGGACCCGTAGAACTTTGTGAGCCCCGTGGTCTCGATCGCCGGTGTCATAGCGTGTCCTTTCCGCAGCGAAGCGTACCGTCTGCGCTGTGCGGGGACCACGGCAGAACGACATCAGCTCCTGAGCGCTTGGCAGCGGTTCCACAGGTACTCTGTGGCCATGGCCGCAGAATCGAAGAAACTCATACTGCTCGCTCTGTCTGCGAACATCGCGATAGCGGTGACGAAGTTCATCGCGGCAGCGATCTCGGGGAGCACAGCGATGCTCGCAGAGGCGATCCACTCGGTTGCCGATTCAGGGAACCAGCTGTTCCTGCTTCGGGGTGACACCGTATCGCGCTACAAGGCCGACGTGACGCACCCGTTCGGACGGGGCAAGTCGATGTATTTCTGGTCCTTCATGGTGGCTGTCGTGCTGTTCATCGGTGGTGCCGTCATCTCGATCTTCAACGGCTGGCAGCGTATTCAGAACCCCGGGGCCCATGAGGGAGAGGGGCTCGTCTTCGCCCTGGTGGTTCTCGTCATCGCGGGTGGGTTCG
>CAYLIR010000046.1:0-9881 GCA_964383515.1 uncultured Acidimicrobiaceae bacterium | reverse complement strand
CCCCCGCCCCTCCTCGGCGCCCCCCCCCCCCCCCCCCCCGCCCCCTTGTGAGGGGCCGGGTCGCTTCCTTGCTGGTTGTCAGCTATGTGGATTGGGTCTACGCAGGAGCGTCTGCCTGAGACTTCGACTCTTCTTCGGCGATCTCTGCGCGGATCGCGTCCATGTCGAGTGCCTTGATCTGTGTGATCAGGTCCTCGAGCGCCTCTGGTGGGAGAGCTCCTGGCTGGGAGAAGATGCCGATCTGGTCACGGAACGCGACGAGCGTCGGGATCGAACGGATGCCAAAGTTCGCTGCGACTTCCTGCTCAGCTTCGGTATCGACCTTGCCGAAGACGATGTCAGGGTGCTTCTCGGATGCCGCTTCGTAGGTCGGAGCGAACGATCGGCATGGACCGCACCAGCCAGCCCAGAAATCGATGAGCACGATGTCGTTGTCCTCGATCGTGGACTGCAGTGTGTCCTTGGTGATGTTGATTGTGGCCATGAAAGATGATCTCCAGTGGTGTGGTGTTCGAGCGTTCAACGCGCATCGGCGTGTCCGTATTCCCGACGAAGTATACACCCCGGGGGGTATAACGATCTTCGCGGCGGTATCGGTGCGTCGTCTCCTATCGAAGCGAAGTTCCCCCAGGAGCCCAGCGATGCCATACACTCTCACCCGTGTCTAGAACCGAGCCGATCGTTGAGTTTGTGTCTGTTGGAGCGCGGGTGGGGGCGACCCGCATCCTGCGCGACGTGAACCTCCAGATCAGTGAGGGCGAAGCTGTGGGGATCTTCGGCGGCAATGGGGCAGGCAAGACGACGCTGCTGCGCCTCATTGCAACCCTCATCGGGCCCGCTACCGGGTCGGCAAGGGTATTCGGTGTCGATGTGGAGAGCGAAGGCCGGTACGACATCCGCCCGAGGATCGGCTATGTAGGCCACATCCCTGCCCTGTACCCGGAGATGACCCTCGCAGAGAACCTCGGGTTCGTTGCAAGCGCGATGGGGATCGACCAACGCCGCGTTCGCACCTCCCTCGCCGCGGTCGGGCTCGCAGCTGCTGCCGAGCGACGAGCAGAGGCGTGTAGCCACGGCATGCAGCGCAGAGCGGAGTTCGCCAGGGTGCTCATGACGGGTCCCGATCTCCTCCTGCTCGATGAGCCGCATTCGGCCCTCGACGCGGACGCAGTGGACCTCGTTGATACGTTGGTGCATCGCACGATAGAGAGGGGCGGCGCAGCCGTTCTGGCGTCCCATGACAAGGAGCGGGTACGCAACGTGGCGACCGAGTTCAGGGAGATCTCGGGAGGGTTCCTGAAATGACGGGTTTCTTGAGCCAAGTGCGAACCGTTGCACGCAGGGATCTGATACGGGAGAGACGCTCGGGTGAGGTGCTGTGGGTGACGCTCCCATTCGGCGCCATAGCGTTGCTGTTGGTGCCGCTGGCGATCGGCACCGATACCAAGACGCTCGAAGCGATAGGCCTCGGCATGTTCTGGGTGATCGTCATGCTCTTCGGCGTGCTCATTGCTGTGCGCCAGACCAACGCAGAGACTCAACCCCAGCGCGATCTCGTGGCGCTCTGCGGCATCGATCCCGCGGCCGTGTATGCAGGGCGGTCCCTGGCGAGCTTCGTGCTTCTTGTCGTGTTCGAGGTTGTGCTCCTCATCGTCGCTATTGCGTTGTACGACGTGCCACTCGTCGGTTTCGCGTGGATGCCGCTCGTCGTCATCCTCGTAGCGGCAGGCCTTTCGTTGCTTGGCACCCTTGCTGCGGGTATCGTTTCGACAGGAAGATCTGCCGCTGCGCTCGTGCCGCTGCTCGTCGCACCGTTGTCTGTCCCATTGCTCATCGGTGCTACGCAAACCTTCGAAGCCTTACGATTTGGCCGCAGTAGCCTTACTTGGGTACTCATGATGACCGTTGTGACCCTGTTGCTGGCGGTCGCAGGGGTCTTGTCTGCACGCCCACTCCAGGAGTCCGGATGACATCGGCCGAACACAGTGAACAGACTCCGTCGGCGGTGTGGCCGTGGGTGATCATGGCAGTGGCGGGCTTGGTGACGTTCGTCGCGGCGATGACCGTAGCACCAGACGCGATCCAAGGGCAGCTCTCACGCATCATGTACGTGCATGTTCCCGCGGCGTGGTTGGCGTATCTTGCATTCGGCGTCACGATGGGCGCATCGGCCATGTACCTGTGGAAGAAGGATCTTGCGTGGGACCGCAGGGCGCATGCATCCGCCGAGATCGGGGTGTTCTTCACCGGTCTCGCCATCATCTTGGGGATGACATGGGCGAAGCCCACATGGGGCGTGTGGTGGACGTGGGACGCCAGGCTCACGCTGACTGCGATCATGTTCTTCGTCTACCTCGGCTACCTTGCGCTCCGCCGCACGACAGATGACCTGGATGTGCGCGCGAAGCGGGCTTCGATCCTGGGCGTCCTCGCCATCGTCCAGGTTCCCCTGGTCCACTTCTCCGTGATCTGGTGGCGTTCGCTCCATCAGGCGCCGACGCTCATCCGGCCAGAGGCGCCCGACATGGACATGTCGATGGTCGTGACGCTGCTGATCGCTGTGGCGAGCTTCACGATCATGTACGCAGCGATGATGGTCAAGCGCATCGAACTTGCCCGTGACGAAGACGCGATCCTCTTGCTCGAGCAATCAGCCTGGGGACCAGCAGCTGGCGATGCCGTCATCGCACCTGACCTCTCCGGAGGCGTGTGATGGACCCATCCGTCGAATGGAACTGGGTGTTGCTTGCCTATGGCCTCACCTATGGCGCGCTCGTCGCGTTCACGGCAACGATCGCCGTGAGGATCACGAGGGCCCGCAAGAAGCTGGCTGACCGGGCATGAGGAGATACGCTCGCTTCGTGATCCCGGCGGTGGTCATCATCGGAGTCCTCGGCTTCCTGATGGTCAATCTGAGCTCGTCGCTCGTCTACTTCAACACGCCGACCGAACTGCAGGCGCGCCAGGCTGACGACGCGCGACTCAGGCTCGGCGGACGTGTCGTCCCTGGTTCCGTCGTCGAGAACGATGCCACGGTGACGTTCAGCGTTGAGGATTGCGAAACGTCGGTAGCTGTCATCCACACAGGTGTCCCTCCCCAGCTCTTCCAGGAGGGGATAGGCGTTGTCGTCGAAGGCGTATGGACCGGAGAAGCTTTCGAGTCCGACACCATGCTCGTCAAGCACGACGAGGAATACCGGACAGACGCCGAGGACTACGACGAGGCAAACCACGCCTGCAAAGATTCATGATCGCGATCGCCGGGTACGTCGTGGTCTATGTCGGCCTTGGTGCCGCCATAGCAACCACTGTCGAGGGGTTCCGCTACGCACGTACCGGGGATGCATCCAAGCTTCGCGTTCCAGTTGCGACACTGCTCGCAGCGGCGGTGACGTCCTTCGTGCTGCTTGAGGTCGGCATCCTTGGAGCAGATTTCTCGATCGCCTACGTTGCGAACAACACGTCCACGACGACCCCGTTGCTCTTCCTCCTCGCAGCGGCCTGGGCGGCACTCGAAGGGTCCATCGTCCTGTGGGGGCTCGTCCTTGCGGTGTTCATCTGGCTTGTATGGCGCCAGACGGGGGACGGGGACGGGCTCGGCGTGCTCGCCCTTGGTGTGATGGGTGCCGTTGCGGTCTTCTGGTTCGGGCTGATGGCCACGTCAGCGAACCCGTTCGCCGTTTGCACGCAGGCTGGTTCCATCGGATGCACGGATTCGTCGTGGTGGCCGTTCGTCGCGGCCATGGCACCTGTCGACGGGCGCGGCCCGAACCCGCTGTTGCAGAACAACTTCATGATGGCCGTTCATCCTCCGCTGCTCTATGTCGGATACGTCGGGTTCACGGTGCCGTTCGGATTCGCGGTCGCTGCGCTGATCAAGCGGGACTTCGGCAGGGCATGGCTCGACCGGACACATCGTTGGGCGCTCATCGCATGGGTGTTCCTGACCGCCGGCATCTTGGTCGGTGGCTGGTGGTCGTACGAGGTGCTTGGCTGGGGTGGCTACTGGGCATGGGATCCTGTGGAGAACGCCTCGTTCCTGCCGTGGCTCGTTGCCACGGCCTTCATCCACTCAGCGGTCGTGCAACGGCGCAGGGGCATGCTCCAATCGTGGAACTTCGTCCTCGTGGTCGCGACGTTCTCGCTCACGATCTTGGGAACCTTCCTCACGAGGTCCGGTGTCATCGCATCGGTCCATGCCTTCTCACAGTCGGTTGTGGGGCCGGTCCTCCTCGGGTTCCTTGCCGTCGTCGTTGTCGGCTCTCTCGGGTTGTTCATATGGCGATCCGCAGAGATCGCACAAGCACCGCGCCTTGACTCGTTGTCCTCAAGGGAGGGATACATCCTTGCGAACAACCTGCTTCTGTCGGTGTTCGCTTTCACCGTCCTGTTCGGAACGATGTATCCACTGCTCGTCCAGGCAGCCTCAGGAGATGAGGTCGCCGTGGGACGGCCGTTCTTCGACAAGGCCTCGATACCGATCGCCCTACTCCTGCTGCTCGTGCTCGGTGTCGGTTCGATCGCTCCGTGGAGGGTCGCCACGCCCAAGATCCTGTGGGAACGGCTCCGGCTAGGCGTCGTTGTCGGGCTCGTGGCCGGAGCGATCGCCGTGGGCGTTGGCCTCGATTCCGTGGCAGTCGTCGCAACGATCGTGCTCGCGTTGTTCGTGCTCACCACCATCGTCGCCCACTTTGTCTCCGTCGTACGCTCACGGCCAGAACCGATACACCGTGCGGTGTCGAAGGTCATGCGGAACGAGCCCGGATACTGGGGAGGGCAGATAGCGCACATCGGCATCGCCTTCGTAGCCATAGCGATCGCCACAACCGGCGGCTTGGCTACCCGTGACACTGTTGCGCTCAGCCAGGGAGAGACCGCCGTCGTCGGTGGATACTGCATCCGGTACGTGGAACCTGTGTCGAGGGTCGAACCGAACCGTTCCGTATCTGGCGTCAGCGTCGAGATCCTCGACGGCTCCTGTACGTCGGTCATCGACGTGCTCGAACCGAAGGTGAACACCTATCCAGGCTCATCACAGCCGATAGGTACGCCTGCGGTATCTACCGGCATGATCAACGACGTGTACCTTGCCATTGCGGGCGGGTCCGGTGAACGCATCGAGCTCAACGTGTTCGTGTTCCCCCTCCAGTGGCTGCTGTGGGCAGGGGGCGCCGTCGTCGTACTCGGCGGGCTCTTCTCCATGATCCCGAAACCGGCGCGGCAGCATCGAGCCGCGCATCGCGACCCGGCCGGGCCTGTGGTCGAGGCGGAGGTGTCCGATGAGTGAGCGAGCGAAGAACCTTGCCTATGGAGTGATCGCCATGTTGGCACTGGCCGTCATCGTGGTCGGGCTTTCGCGAGGAGATGCTGCCGCTCCAACAGACGCCGAACGTGTTCAATCTCTCGCAGCGTCGATCAAGTGCCCGTTCTGCAACGGGGAATCGCTTGCAGAGTCGCGATCGTCCGTTGCCGCTGAGTACCGAGAGATCATCGCTCAGCGTGTTGCAGACGGTACACCAGACGATGCTGTGATCGCGGAGTTCGCTTCCAAGTTCGGCGACTCGTACATCCTCGACACGTCCACGAGCCGATGGTCGCTCGTGCTGTGGTTGGTGCCCGTCGCCGCTGTGGCAGGCGGAGTAGCGGTCGTCGGATGGATGTATCGGGCGGGGAGACGGCGCAGGAAGGTGGGGGCATGAGCGCCGAGTTGCGAGAGCAGATCGAACTGGTACGCGAGGAACTCGCCGATATCGACGCACAGGTACGCGTCGGCGATCTCGATGGGGACACGGCGGCGTCGATCAGGGCCAAGTACACCGCTGAACTCGCAGATCTCGAAGCACGCGAGCGTATCGCCGTTGCAACGGGTCCCGGAGATGGCCAGCATCCCGAAGATGCACCGGCACGACGCAGATTCGACCAGAGGGCGATCCTCGGGATCGGCATCGTGGCGGTTGCTTTCCTGGTCATCGGCGTGTTCGCGGTGCGTTCGCTCACGACACCGTCTGTGGTCGGCGCTGACGGCATCGTGGCCGACGTCGTGCGCGGTGAAGGCCAGGTCGACCTGGCGAAGGTGACGAACGAGGAGATGGAGGCAGTCGTTGCCGAGAACCCCGACATCGTGCCGATGCGCCTCGCCCTTGCACGTCGCTACTTCGAGGCGGGAGAGTACGGCAAGGCACTCGACCACTATTTCGAGGTACTCGACCGTGAGAAGGCTCCCGAAGCTCTTGCGAACGTCGGATGGATGACGTATCTGTCTGGCCGGCCAGACATCGCTGCCGGATATGTGGAACTCGCTCTCAAGCGACAGCCGGACTACCTCGCTGCGAAGTGGTACCTCGCCAACATCTACACGACACTCGGGCGTTCCGACGAGGCACTGCCGCTCGTCGAGGAGGTCCTTGCTTCCAACGACGTCCCGGACGAGGTCACAGCTGCGGCTGCTGACCTGGCTGATCAGATCAGGGCAGAGGGATGACGGAGTCGGAAACCTCCACTAGCCAGACCGTTGTGGTCGATCCCGGACGCGGCGGGAAGATGGTGTGGGCAGCGATCGTCGCAGCTATCGGGTTCATACTGCTGGCGATCGTCTTCGCTGGCCGTTTCGGGAGCGACCCTACGATCTCGACATCCCCGCTGATAGGGAAGCCCGCTCCCACCGACCCGATCGCACTGCTCGACGGTTCCGGTGAGGTCTCCCTTGCGGACTATGCCGGCGATATCATCGTCGTCAACTACTGGGCGAGCTGGTGCCTGTCCTGTCGGGGTGAGCACCCTGCGTTGCTCCGGGGAGCTGCCGACTACCAGGATGCCGGTGTCACGTTCATCTCCGTCAACTATCAGGACACGTTGCCGGGGGCCATCGGGTTCCTTGACGAACTCGGGTGGAGCGACGAGACCGTCTATGTGGTAGATGAGGGATCAGAGACCGCGTTCGAGTGGGGGGTGCTCGGCATTCCGGAGACCTTCTTCGTCGACCGGGACGGCATCGTCGTCGGCAAGGTCTCTGGTCCGACCACCTACGCGCTGCTTGCCCGAACGATCGACCAGATCATCCTCGGCGGGTCCGTTGGAGACATCAAGACGGGCGACGTCGAGAACCGGTAGTGACCCTCCAACCGAAGCGTGAGATGGATGCACGGGTTCGTGCACGGAGAGAAACTCGGGAGTACCCCGGCGGTACCATGGGCTGCGTTGTCGATATGAAGGACTGCCATGGCCACTGAAGCCGACTATCGCCTGCCTCGTTCGGTTATCCCTTCTGCGTACGTGATCAAGCTTGAGCCGGACCTCGAGCGAGCATCGTTCACCGGTTCCATCGGTATCGACGTTGCGGTGAACGAGCCGGTGACGTCGATCGTGATGAACGCTGTCGAGCTTGAGATCGGCGACGCGGTCGTCACCGCCAATGGACGCACGTATTCGGCTGCGTCCTCCCTCGACGCGGACAGGGAGCGGCTGACGCTGACGCTCGATGATGCCCTGCCGGTCGGCGATGCGCGGATCACGATCTGTTTCACGGGGATCCTCAACGATCAGCTCCGCGGTTTCTACCGATCCACGTACACCGCGGCGAATGGCGATACGAAGACGATCGCCACGACACAGTTCGAGGCGACGGACGCCCGTAGGGCCTTCCCCTGTTGGGATGAGCCGGACTTGAAGGCGACATACACGATCACGCTCGTCGTCGACGAAGGCTTGTTGGCGGTCTCGAATGCATCCGAGGTCGCGCGAGAGACCCTCGAGGGCGGCAAGGTCAAGATCAGATTCGCCACGACGATGAAGATGTCGACGTATCTCGTCGCATTCGTCGTCGGTGACCTGGAAGCGACCGACCCAGTCGATGTCGA
The DNA here is from genome assembly GCA_964383515.1 of uncultured Acidimicrobiaceae bacterium. GTDB lineage: Bacteria > Actinomycetota > Acidimicrobiia > Spongiisociales > UBA5794 > JAMBLL01. Next base: position 2,025 of record CAYLIR010000046.1, on the reverse strand, counting down.
CGGCACACCGCTGCGCATCATCGCCCCTCCAGGGAACGCGCGTCTAACGCCGTTCGCTCTCAAGATGGGCGCGTACGCTCTGCGCTATTTCTCCGGGTACTACGGCATTGCATACCCTGGTGACAAGCTCGACATGGTCGCCATCCCGGACTTCGCCTTCGGTGCGATGGAGAACCTCGGGTGCATCACCTACCGCGAGACGGCGCTCCTCCTTGACACGGAGAAGGCTACGCAGGCTGAGATGATGCGTGTTGCCGATGTGATCGCTCACGAGATCGCGCATATGTGGTTCGGTGATCTCGTGACGATGAAGTGGTGGAACGGCATCTGGCTCAACGAAGCGTTCGCAACGTTCGCAGAGATCAAATGCGTCGATGCGTTCGAACCAGCATGGGAACGGTGGCTGGCGTTCGCCCCATCGCGGGCGGCGAGTCAGGAGACAGACGCACTGAAAGCGACCCGGCCGATCGAGATCGAGGTCGCCTCTCCCGAAGAAGCCAACGCCATGTTCGACGTGCTCACCTACGAGAAGGGGTCTTCGGTTCTGCGCATGCTCGAGCAGTATCTCGGCGAGGAAGCCTTCCGCGCCGGTGTGACCCGCTACCTGACGACGCATGCATACGCGAACACGCAAACGTCCGACCTCTGGGCGGCGCTGGAAGCGGAGTCCGGGGCACCGGTCGGCGCCATCATGGACACGTGGATCTTCCAGGGCGGGTACCCGCGGATCTCGGTAGATCACGTCGGAAGCAGGGTGACGCTTGCCCAGCATCCCTTCCGGCTCATGGGGGAGGGCGAGGGATCCTGGAAGGTCCCCGTGCTGTATCGGACGACGCGGGATTCCGGCAAGGTCCTCATCGAGGAGGATCCCGTCACCATCGATGCTGGCGATGGGATCATCGTCAACGCTGGGGGTGAGGGGTACTACCGGGTCGCGTACGACGCAGACTTGCTACGGCCGATCATGGACGCATTCACGAACCTCGCGGGGACCGAGCGATTCGCGGTTATCTCCGACGCTCAAGCCAACATGCTGCGTGGTGACATGTCCGGCACCGACTATCTGTCTGTCGTCCGTGTGGTCGAGGACGAGGACGAGATCGATGTGTGGAGTATCGGCCTGGCTGGTGTCGCTGAACTCGACAGGGTCGTCTCTGCGGAGCGTCGCGAAGGTCTGCAACGGTTCGTCGTCGATCTCGTGAGCCCGAAAGCGAACGAAATGGGATGGACGGTTGGTGAAGGCGAGTCGGACAGGAAGCGGGCAACGCGTGGATTGCTCATCAAGTCCCTCGGGACACTGGGCAACGACGATGAGACCATCTCGCGCGCTCGTGAGGTGTTCCGTTCACACGAGGACGTCGATGTGGAGGTTGCGGATGCTGCCCTTGCCGTCGTTGCTGCACACGGGGACGGGGCGACATTCGATGAGCTCATCAGCAGGTACGAAGACGCGCAAACACCTCAGGACAAGATCAAGTACCTGCGCGCTGCGACGCAGGTACCCGACGCTGCATCGGCTGAGAAGCTGTTCACGATGGTCCTCGAAGGAGACATCCGTTCCCAGGATTCGTTCTGGGTGCTTGCCTTGTTGCTCGGCCACAGGGACAACGGTGTGCTCATCTGGGGATTGATGCGGGAGCACTGGGATGAGATGATGGCCGTGCTGCCGCCTCAAGGCGCGAGCCGGATCCTCGATCGCGTCCACCACCGATCGGAACCCGACGTCGCTGCATCGATTCACGCGTGGTTCGAGGATCACACGATTCGTTCGGGCGAGCGGTACATCTCACAGCGCCTGGAACTCCTGGACGTGCGCGTCGCCCTCCGTTCGCGCGAATCAACCACCGTCGACATCCCAACCTGACGAGGTGCTATCCGGGCTTGATGCCGCTGGTCGCGAAGATGCGGTGGGGGACGACGAGGGTCCCGGGGAACTCGCGCTCGAGCATGTCAGCGAGATCAGCATCGAAACGCTTGATCTCGTCGTCTGCAAGCACAGAACCGACGCCGTTGCACGTGCGCATC
>CAYLIR010000045.1:0-9891 GCA_964383515.1 uncultured Acidimicrobiaceae bacterium | reverse complement strand
CTGGAACATCCATCGTCGGTGCGCATCACGGCATAGGGGTCGTCGGCGCTGAGCCGGAAATCGTCGACGACGCCTATCGCTCGCTGCGTGACGGCGTTCGCTATCCAGCGACGGGGAACATGAGTGTGGGCGACGGACTGCTCACTGGCATAGGCGAGATGGCGTTTGAGGTGCTCATGTCCCACGGGCGGCAGATCGTCACCGTGTCCGAGGAGGAGATGCTCGCGATGGTTGCGACCGTAGCTACCAGGATGAAGCTCGTGATCGAACCCTCAGCAGGCGCCGCCGTCGCAGCGATCGTACGATATTCGCAGCGATTCGCGGGGAAGCACGTCGGTGTCATCCTCACTGGCGGGAACGTGCCGCTCGACAGGTTCGCGCCCTCAGGTGATCGCTGAGAGGTCGGTGAGCGCCAGCGCAAGGGCGTTGCGGGCCTCGACGAGGTTCCGTGATGAGCGAACCTCTCGCTCGCGGGCCTGCATCAGGTTTGACGCATCGTGGGACTGCGCCTCTGCACCGCGGTAGTTGAAGCGCGACGCTGCCCGAGCATCGAGAGCATCCCGGGTAGCCTGGAGCGCAGTGACCGCGTTGCGCGCTGTCTGGGCGGCACGGCGGTCCGGTGCGCTGGCTTCGAGTGCGTAGAGCGATTCGATCGCCGAGGACATCCGCCTGTCGAGCTGATTCCACACGCCTGCTCTAGACGTCCCATCCGCTGGCTGCGACCCCATCGTCTCGGCGTACTGGGTGTTGCCTCGCCACGCGGCGAGATCCTCATCCATAGCGTCGTACATCCACCGTGCCGCGCTGTAGCCGTTGCGGGCATGGTCTTTCCAGTTCGGCGAGGAAGGAACAGCACCTGCAGCCTTCTTCTTGGAGCCCTTCATGGCGAAAGCGACGAGCAGGATCACGATGCCCACAGCGAACAGGATCAGGATCCACCAGGGTGTATCGGGCGCATCTGTCAGAGAGGGCGCCACGGTGGTTCCCCGAGAGGTTGACACGGGTGCCTGTGTCGTGGACTGGGCTACGGCAGCGACCGACCGGCTCCAGACGGCAGTGGTGAAGAGGATGAGGTTCAGCAACGACACGGTGGCGGTGCGCTTCACAGTGGTCCTTTCGGGGGCGTCCCGGGGAGCTTAGGCAGGATCTTGATCCGGCGGCAGGTGGACACCGACGCGATGGCATCGGACAGATGCACATGCAGCTGGGGTACGGGACGTGTCAGATCTGGCCGGGAGACCAGTCGACAAGCCGGAACGTCTTCGCTGTGGCGAGGACGTCGTCGAGGACGCGGTCAGGCATCGCCGCGACCGTGGCGTCGACCGTTGCTCGCGTTGCAGCGGTCGCGACAGGGCTGCCCTCGGAAAGGTCGCACACTTCCTGGGCTCTTGCGGAGAGCTCGGCCGTGCCGATCTTTCGGGCTATGTCGATGATGGTTTCCTTCGGAAGGCCGACGAGTGGCCGCAGGATCGGTGTGCTGCTGGACGTAGAGACCGCAACGAGGTGGGGCAACGTCTGTGAAGACACCTGGCCGAGCGCGTCACCGGTGACAAGCGCCGAGATACCCTCGCTCTGGGCGATGCGGCTCGCGGCGTCCGCCATCATCACCTTCAGGGTGACCTGCCGCATCCTCGATTCGACATGCTCGTAGAGCGCGTCCTTGACGGGTTGGAACTCGACAAGGTGCACTGTCGGGTCCATGCCGAATCCCCATGCGGACACGAGTTCACGAGCGACAGCGAGCGCATGGTCGGACTGGGCGCAGTTCAAGGAGAAATGAACGAAGTCGACCGTGCAACCCCGTGACATGAGCATCCAAGCAGCAACGACGGAGTCGAACCCTCCTGAGATGAGACACAGCACACGGTCCTGGGTACCGAGTGGCAGGCCGCCACACGCTCGTTGATGGTCAACGACGATGTAGGCTCGTTCGCCGAGGACCGTGACCGCAACGGTCTCTTCCGGATCGGTGAGATCGACCGACCTGCCTATGTCGATCAACGCAGCCCCGATGGCCCTGGCGAGGTCCATCGAGTTCCACGGATGCGTGCCGCGTCGCTTCACCCGTGCGGCGAACGATCGCCCTGCGACTCTGTCTGCACAGTGGGAAGCTACCGTCTGTGCGAGATCCTCCATCGTGTCGTAGTCGACCTCGACGACCACGTCGACCGATCCGACCCCGAAGACTCGCAGGAGGTTGCCGCGCACGGCGTCCATCGTCTCTGGCGGTGGTGTGAGGCTGAAGCGATGCGTTGCGATGCGCTGAACCTGCCCGCTGTAGCCTGCAGAGCGAAGAGCCCCGTCGAGGTTCGCCCGAACCTTCTTGATCAGCTGGCGTTGTGTGCGGCGCGATTTGAGGTAGACGTCTCCGCTGAGCGTGACGTGGAGCATCTGGTGGTATGTCGCCCTCCCCATGGCACAAGCATACCGGCAGGGTCAGAGCCTAGTGTTCGGCTGACGTGATGTGGATGGAGGGAAAGTACTCGACGTTCACGTTCATGTCAGCGTTGAGTGCCGTATCGAGCGCTGCATCGAGGTCGGCGACGGAAGGGATGTCCCCCTCCCCCGAGATCGTCACAGCGACGTTGTCGCCGCTCACCTGGAGTCGGATGAGAGACAAGCCTTCGGATGTAGCGAGCCAGTCCTCCGCAACCTGCTGAGCTGTTGACTGGCGGGTTGCACTCGCGATGATCCCCTCCGAGGTGAAGAAGAGCGGGATCACGATCACGAGGGCAGCGAACAAGACGGTAGCGACGGCTGTTCGCGTCTTCCTTCGGTTCCTGCGGAAATGATCGACGGAGACGAGCCCGCCGGCAACGAATACGACCGAGGCTGCTAGCACGATGGCGACGAGGTTGGTCGAGAACAAGAGGAAGGCGCCCACGGCATCGCTGAAGGCACCCACTTTGAGCATGACTCCGACAACGCTGAGAGGTGGGACGAGAGCGACCGCGATCGCAACGCCCGCGATCGACGATGACACTCGCTTGTCGATCGTGGTATATGCTCCTGCTGCACCGGCAACCACGGCGACGAGCAGATCGATCAGGGTCGGGGCGATCCTCGCCTGTATCTGGGAGTTGGCTGCTGTCGGTATGAACTGGGGAACCCACGCCGCGAGGATCCATGCGACGCCCACCGATACGATGACGCCTCCTGCAACCGTTGCGAAAGCGATCGACACCCGTCGAGGCCAACCGTTGACGATCGCCGCGCTTGCCGCCATGATCGGCGTCATGAGCGGAGCGACGATCATCGCACCGATGACGACAGCGGTCGAATCGGCCATGACCCCAAGCGTCGCGATAGCGGTCGACAGGACGAGCAATACCCAGAAGCCGACGTGTTTCTTGGCAGCATCTGGCTGCTCGAAAAAGAGGCTCTCGATGACGTTGGTGCGGAGATCTTCCCCGATGTCTCTGCGGTTGAACCACTCCCGGAAGTAGGCGATTGTGTCCACATCGTGGTGGGTCGAAGAGCGGTGGGCCTCACTCAGGCCGACCGAGAGCGTTATCGCTCCAGACACGATGGCGATGGCGGCGATGGCGAAGATCGATCCGGTGATGATGGCCTCCGGGATGAGGAACACGATCGTGCCGAAAGCGATCCACAGGAAACCGCGTACCATGTCGTACGTCCAGGTTGGAGAAGAACTGCGATCTCGGATGGCTCCGAGTGCTCCGACCAACCCTCGCAGGATGAGCGCTACTCCCGCGATCAGCGATACGAGCCGCACCGTCTCGTCCGTTCGCAATGCCAGGACTATGGCTCCAGCGAGGTACAGCAGGCCCACGAGGATGCTGAGCCAGCGTTTCGGGCTTGCGCGCCAACCTGCGCGGATGCCGGTCGTGCCGAAGACGACCAGGCCGAGCGCGACGGCGAGCCCGAGGAGGAAGTGCGACGTTCGCGGTGCTGCCAGGGCGAAGATGCCGACACCTACGAGTGCTGCGCCCCTGATGGTCGACTCGTTGACGTAGCTCGCCAAGGAGGCGAGCCGGTGCGTGTCGCGGTCGCGGCGGAAGTCCATGGGTCAGTCCTGCTGGTCGGGGGCAGCGGTGGTCTCTGACCCATCTCCTGACAGACGGATGAAACGCCGCTTCCCGACCTGGAGGACACGGTCGACGAGCTCGGACCGCGCGACGGTTTCCGCATCGAGGCGTTCACCGTCGATCTTGACAGCTCCTTGGGCGATGAGCCGGCGCGCCTCGCTATTGGACTTTGTGAGACCTGCGTGCGCAAGCAGCGACGGGAGCCACACCTCTGTCTCCGGAGCAAGCGTCAGCGTCGGTATGTCCTCGGGCACGCCTTTGGATCGAAAGACTGTGTTGAACGCGTGCTCGGCGGCGTGCGCAGCGTCGTTCCCGTGGTAGCGACGCACAACGGCACGAGCGAGCTTGCGCTTCGCCTCTCCCGGATGCAGGTTGCCGTCTGCGAGGCCGCGTGCCACGTCAGCGACCGCATCTGGAGCAACGCCCGCCGCGAGCCGGAACCACTGCGGCATGACCTCGTCGGGGATGGACATCGTCTTGCCGAACATCTCGTCTGCACTGTCTCGCACCGAGATGTAGTTGCCGAGCGACTGGGACATCTTGTGGACTCCATCGGTGCCGACGAGCAGCGGCACGGTGGCGACGGACTGGCCGGACTGGCCTGCCCTGTGCTGGAGATCTCTCCCCATGAGGAGGTTGAGGAGCTGGTCGTTGCCTCCGATCTCGACATCGGCATCGACAGCGACGGAATCGGTGCCCTGTAGCAACGGGTACATGAACTCGATGAGGCTGATCGGCTCCTGCCGTTTCCAGCGCTTCGCGAAATCCTCGCGATCCATGAGGCGTGAGACAGTCACCTGGGATGTCATCTCCAGCACGTCGGCCATGTCCATGGGACGGAGCCATTCAGAGTTCCTGCGGATCTCCAACCGTTCGGGCAGGAGCAATGATTCGACGGTGGGCAGCAACGCATCGATGTAGGCGTCCACTTCCTCTGACGACAGCCTCCGCCGGGTCGTCGATTTTCCAGAAGGATCGCCGACCTGTGCGGTGAAGTCGCCGAGGATGAGGACCGCAGTGTGGCCCATCTCCTGGAAGCGCCTGAGCAGATCGAACACGACAGCCCAGCCGAGGGTCACATCCGGCGCCGTCGGATCGATGCCGAGTTTGACGCGCAGTGGCCGATCTTCCTCGAGCTGCTTGAGGAGAGCACCTTCGGGGAGCGTGACATCGACGGTCCTCGTGATGTATGCGAACTGTTCAGACGCTGTTGGCATGGTGCCAGCAGGGTACACGGGGACCGGTGCATGGCGGTTCCTATCCGTCGACAGCGACGAATCTCCACAGCCGATCTGTCCCGCGGGTGATACCGATCCTCGGCGTTGCCACGTACGGTGTCTGGTCGTCGGCTACGCGGATCGACAGCCTGCTCTGTGCCAACGAGACACCCGACGTTGCACCATCGATGGCGAGTGCCTCGGCGAGCTTGCCAGGGCCGTCGGTGAGGTGGTCAGATCGCCCTCTCCTCGCGACCGCCTCGGCGTGCCCCTCGACCACCGTGCCGCCGCGCAGCAGCACAGCCTGCGGGACGCCGAGGTCGCCTGTGACGATATTGACACACCAGTGGATGCCGTACGAGCGATACACATAGAGGGTTCCGGGTCGCCCGAACATCGGAGCGTTGCGGCGTGTGCGTCCCCTGTACGCATGGCTTGCGGGGTCGTCGGCGCCACCGTACGCCTCGACTTCGGTGAGCAGCACCGAGACAACGGTGCCTCGCACCGATGATGTCAGGCGCGCTCCAAGCAATCGGGGCGCGACCAGCCATGCATCGTCGTTGAGATATCCGACGCTCCGATCGCTCAGAGCTCACCTCGCAGCGTTGCTCCCGTGGCCTTGGCGACCGCATCGGCGATCGCCATGCGCACTGGCCCGACCTCATCGTCGGTCAGTGTCCTGTCCGGCGCCCGCAACCGGAAGTTGATGGCGTAGGACACCAGGCCTTCGCCGACGGATTCTCCGGTGAACACGTCGAAGATCTGACTGTGTTCGAGCAGGTCTCCTGCGGCAGCGTTCGCTGCTTCGAGAACGGCAGCAGCGGGAACGGATTCGGGCGTTGAGAACGCCATGTCGAACACGACGGGCGGGAAGCCGCTCGGGATCTGGTACTGCCACGCTCCCCGGTCGGCTACGAGCGGGCCCATATCGAGTTCACCGACAACGACCCTCCCTTCGAGTCCGAAGGAGGCGGCGATCGAAGGGGTGATCTCCCCCACCGTGCCGATACGGGAGTCGTCGACTACGACGTCGGCACACCGACCAGGATGGAACGGCGGCCGCTGGCTCTGGACGAAGGCAGCCTCGGGGATACGCATGTGGGTTGTGAGGCGCTCGACGATGCCGGTGCCGTCGTACACATCGAAACCGTGTGCGGGGCTGTGCCACCGAGCCTCCCTGGTGCCAGCGAGGATGAAGCCGACCCTGTCCGGCTGGTCTGGGATCTCGTCTGTTCCTCTCAGGAACACCTTCCCGATCTCGAACATCGTTGCGGTTGGCAGTCGCTTGGCGATGTTGCTCGCCGCAGCCTTGAGGAGCCCCGGGATCAGGGATGTCCGCATCACGCCTTCGGTTTCGTTGAGGGGGTTCACAACGGCGATGGCAGCCGCGAGGGCCTCGGGATCGTGGGGATAGAGGTGCGTGAGGTCGTCCGCTCCGATGAACGAGAACGTGAGGATCTCGTAGAGACCTGCACCGACGAGTATGTCGCGGAGAGCGCGAACACGGCGCTCGCTGTGTGGAAGACCGCCTCCTGGGCCTGACGGCACGGTATTGGGGATCGATGCGAAACCATGCAGCCGGGCGATCTCTTCGACGAGGTCGACCGGATTTCGCACATCAGGTCTGCGCGTTGGAACCGTGACAGCGAGCGGGTCTGTCCCTGCGACCGTGAACGTCAGCCTGGTCAGCAAGGAAGCCGTCTCATCTGCCGACAGTTCGATGCCGAGGGTGCGTCTGGTCTCTGCGAGGGGATAGCTGATCGTCCACGGCGTGATGTTCCCTGGGTTCTCATCCACAGGATCAGGTGCGGGAACACCACCGGCGATCTCAGTGAGCAGTTGGGCGACCCGATCGGCCCCTTTGGGACAGAAGGAGGGGTCGGCTCCACGTTCGAAACGCGCTGATGCTTCTGATCTCAGACCGAGACGTTTCGAGGTCATGAGCACGTTCGGCGGGTTCCAATACGCTGCTTCGATGAAGACATCGGTCGTATCGTCGTGGACTTCGGTGGATGCCCCGCCCATGACACCTCCGATCGCGACAGGTTGTGTGCCGTCGGTGACAACGATGTCGTCTGTTGTGAGGATGCGCTCCTGCCCATCGAGGGTGGTTATGCGTTCGTCGGTGTTCGCCATGCGCACGAGCACGGAGTCGCCGAGCCGGTTGACGTCGAACGCGTGGGTGGGATGGCCGAACTCGATCATCGCGTAGTTCGACGCGTCCACGACGTTCGAGATCGGGCGAACGCCGCAGAGATCGAGCCTGCGTCGTAGCCAATGTGGGGATGGGGCAACGGTGACGCCCCGCACCTGTCGCGCGGCGAAACGCGGACACATGCCCGGCGTATCGATCGTCACCGACACAGACGTTGGGGCTCCTGCGGGCTCCACCGAGATGTTGTGCGGTCGCAGGGGGATCTCATAGAGGGCTGCGAGGTCCCGTGCCAGGCCGTACACGGAGAGACAGTCGGGGCGATTCGGTGTCACGTTGACATCGAAGAGGACATCAGGAAACCCGACGAGTTCTGCAAACGGGGCACCGATGCGGTTCGCAGACTCCGGGTAGGCGTCGTTGAGTACCATGATGCCAGCGGCGTCGTCTCCGAGGTCGAGTTCTCGCTCTGAGCAGATCATGCCGTTGGAGGTAACGCCGCGGATGTCTCGACGCGTGATCGTGAAGTCGCCGCCGAGTACGGCCCCAGGAACCGCCACGGGAACGATCGCTCCAGCCTCGAAGTTCCACGCACCGCAGATGATGTCGAGGACCTCGGCTCCAACGTCGACCTTCGTCAGCCTCACCTTGTCTGCGTTCGGATGGGGAGTGACCTCGAGGACCTTGCCGATGACGACGCCGGTGAAGGTCGGTTCGATGGCATGCCACTCCTCGATCTCGTGACCGAGGCTCTCGAAAGCTTCGATGATCTCGCCGGGATCGTCCGTTGGCAGCTTGATGAACTCGTTGAGCCAGGAGCGTGTCAGTTTCATAGGTACTGCCTCAAGACACGTTCGTCCGGTTCGAGCAGTGGACGCAGGTCGTTGTTGCCGTGTGCGTCGGTGATGCCGTGGCGGATGATCGCAAGCCGTTCTGGTCCCATGCCGAACGCGAAGCCGGTAACCTTCGATGGGTCGTATCCCACATGCTCGAACACCGCCGGATTGACCATGCCACAGCCAAGGAGCTCGATCCATCGGCCGTTCGAGTAGGCGTGCATCTCTGCAGAGGGTTCGGTGAACGGGAAGTAGTGCGGGATGAACTTGACCTTCGTGTCCTTGCCGAGGAACTCTCTGGCGAAAGCAGCGAGCGTGCCCTTGAGGTCGGCGAAGGTGATACCGTCGTCGACGGCGAGACCCTCGATCTGATGGAACACGGGTGAGTGTGTTGCATCGGTGGCATCTGATCTGAACACCTTCCCAGGCACGACGACGTAGACGGGCGGATCGTGCTGCTCCATGTATCGGGCCTGCATGGGTGAGGTGTGGGTGCGCAGGAGCACGCCCCCTTCGGTCGTGCCGTAGTCGAGATACAGCGTGTCGCTCTCGAGCCGAGAGGGGTGGGTCTCAGGGATGTTCATGGCGGTGAAGTTGTAGAACTCGGTCTCGGCCTCGGGCCCGGTCGCCATGGTGTAGCCGAGACTCACGAATATGTCGACGATCTCGTCGATCGTCTGGGTGATGAGGTGCTGTGTGCCGCGATCTGGCATTCTCCCAGGCAACGTCACGTCGACGCTGTCGGCAGCGAGCGCGGCTGTTTCTTCTCGGGCGGCAAGGCCCTCGCGCTTGCCAGCGATGCGTTCCTTGATCTGGTTCGCGACATCGTTGATGGCTCGTCCTGTGTCGCGACGTTCCTCGGGGTCGGCGATCGCGCCGAGGCCCCTTCTGGCTTGCGCAATGTGCGAGCCACGGCCGAGCAGTGCGCTGTCGAGCGCGTCGAGTTCTTCCAGCGAGCTGGCATTCGCAATGTCGTGTGTTGCGGTGGTGAGCAGTTGGTCAAGTGAGTGCATGGAGCCTGAAAGGTTAGTGATGGAGTCCATAGCATCGGTTCCTCTCGGGAACCGCCCCAGGAACGTGAAGAACCCGGATGCGGCTCCGGGTTCGGTGTGGCTGTTGGTGGGTGCGCGGCGAACTCGGGTGGTCAGCCCGTAAACGATCCGTCGTCCCACACCGCGTGTTTCATCTGCGGCATCGTATCAGGACGCTCGCTCCCGTCAAATCAGGACATCGAGTACATCGCGATCGCCGCAGCTACGGCGGCATTGAGGGATTCGGTGCCGCCCGGCATCGGGAGTGTCATCCGTGTATCGGCAGCTGCCGCGATGTGTGGTGGGAGGCCGTGCGCCTCGGATCCGATGAGCAGGGCCACCGGCGTGTCGGTCGCAACCGGGGGCTCGCCGCCCGATACGACGGCCGCAACCGTAGTGAGGCCGGCGTGTGCGGATTGAGCGACGGGGTTGTCAAGAGCGGCCAGGTGCGTGATCGCGTGTGTGCCGACCGCCGACCGCAGCACTTTGGGTGACCACGGATCTGCTGTTGCTCCACTCACGGCGACGTCCCATCCAAGAGCAGCCGCTGTGCGTATGACAGTACCGACGTTTCCCGGATCACCGATGTCGATGAGTACGACCGTG
>CAYLIR010000044.1:0-10061 GCA_964383515.1 uncultured Acidimicrobiaceae bacterium | reverse complement strand
CCGATGACGATTCGCACACCGTACGGTGGTGGGATCCACGGGGCGCTGTACCACAGCCAGTCGAGCGAGGCCTACTACACCCATGTGCCCGGACTCAAGATCGTGATCCCGTCGACTCCCGGAGACGCAGCGGGGCTGCTGCGAGCAGCAGTCGAAGACCCAGACCCGGTCATGTTCCTCGAACCCAAGAAGCTCTACCGCCTCGCGAAAGGGCCGGTGCCGCCAGAAGGCCACATCGTCCCGCTCGGCAAGGCAGCACTGCGACGCGACGGCGGCGACCTTACGATCATCGCGTACGGCACGATGTCGCACTTCTCTGTCGAGGCTGCCGACATCCTCGCCAAGGAGGGCATCGATGTCGCCGTGCTCGACCTTCGGACACTCCGGCCACTGGACTGGCCTTCGATCGAGGCCGCCGTTCGACGCACCTCGAAGGTTCTCGTTGTGCACGAAGACAATCGGTTCATGGGCTACGGCGCCGAAATCGCTGCCCAGATCGCCGAGCAGTCCTTCGAGTGGCTCGACGCGCCGGTGAGGCGGCACACGGCACCAGACATCCCGGCGTTCCCGTTTGCGGCATCGCTTGAGAACCAGGTCATGCCCGATGTGGCTAGCATCGTTGAAGCAGCCAGGGACCTGGCGGCCTGGTAGGTAGGCCACACCGACACGATTCCCGACAGACCGAGCGGGATGTACCCTGGCTTCATGGAGATTCGGCCCGCAACCGCAGCTGACATCGACACGATCGTGTCGTTCACGACCGGTACCTTCACCTGGGGGGACTATGTGCCCGAAGAGATCGGTGAGTGGATCGACGACCCCAACGGGATGGTGCTGGTCGCCGTGATCGATGGCAATGCCGTAGGCGTTGCCCGCACGATTCTGCTCACCCCAACCGAGGCTTGGGCCCATGGGGCGCGTGTGCACCCCGATCACAGGGGGAAGGGAATCGCCGGTGTGCTCGCAGACCACCTGATGCAGTGGGCCCACGATGCTGGTGCACGGGTAGTCCGACTCCTGATCGAGGACGACAACACCGCTTCGATCCGCCACGTCGACAAGGTCGGATTCCGCAGAACACTGCACCTGATGCGTGCCACCCGCAGCGTCGGGGAAGCAACGGCCAACCCGCGGGGAAACGGGGTTCGCAGCGGTCCTTCGACGCTGGCCGCCCGGCCAGGAAAGGCACCGGACGCGATGCTCGCGATGACATCGTGGGCGTCGTCTGATGTCGGGAGAGCCATGCGGGGCCTCGTCGGCATCGGATGGCGCTTCCACAGGCTCACCGCACACGACGTCGAGAACGCTGCTCGCAACGGGAACCTCTGGGAGATCGGTGGTGGCTGGGCCATAGCGTCGACGACCGCACCCAGCTTCGAGGTCGCGATGCTCGACACACGGATCGACGATGCCTACGCGACATTCAGGGCGCTCATGGATGTTGCGAACAAGCACGGCGCCGAAGGCCTGGTCGTGTGGATACCAGCGATCGATTGGCTCATGCAGGCAGCCCGCAGAGTCGGATGTGACATCGAGCCCCTGTCCATATGGGAGCACCCGCTGTAGCTCGCCTACCAGCGCTATGGCTTCGCGGGGTCTCGCCGGGCCAGTTGCTTGGCATAGATCTCCACGGGGTGGAGCACGGTGAAGCCTGCATCGAGGTAGCGTCGCAGTTGCATCTCACAGCCGGCGTTGGCCGAAGCAACGAGCGACGCACCCGTCTGTGCGACCTGCTCGGCCTTGGCCTCTCCCAGAGCGCATGCGATGTCGGGATGGTCGAGTTGGTACACGCCCGCAGCTCCACAGCACAGCCCTCCCAGGTCGGCATCGACCACCTCGAATCCAGCGGCACGCACGATCGCTCGCGGCTCGTCCACGATCCCCTGCCCGTGTTCGAGATGACACGGATCCTGCACAGCTACCTTCTCACCGCGGAAAGGGAACGACGGCAAACGCCCATCGGCGATCGCTGCGGCAACGATCTCGGTGACGTCGACCGTTCGACCTGCGATGGACGCGCCGTCCGCGCCAAATCGTGCGTACGCCTTGAGGTGGGCTCCACATCCCGCGACATTTGCGACGATCGACGGAGCGTCGGAGAGAGCAGCGATGTTGCGACGTGCGAGTACTTCGGCTTCGTCGCCGAATCCTGCGTGACTCGCCAGCGCGCCACAACACGTTTGAGCGTCGGGAGCTTCGACACGGTATCCCGCGGCGAGCAACACCTCGATCGTCGCCTTGTGGATGTCGCTGAACCAGGTGTCGGCGATACACCCCGTGAACAGCACGACACGTTCCGCTGATGGGTCTCCCCATGCTCCTCCGCGTGCGGACGGGACGGGCAGCGGGAGCGGTCTGAGGCCAGCGCTCGCCCCGCCGACGACCGGGAGCGCCTGCAATATCCCGATCCGCTGCAAGATCGCTGCTTCGATGGTCGCGATTCGCATGGCCAACGGCGAACCGACGGCCGAACCAAGTAGGTACCGTCGCATCTTCTGTCCGCGCCGGGGAACCTGGGCAACAGCCTCTGCACGCGCTGCTTCGATGATCGAAGAGAACGGGACGAGGGAGGGGCACACGGTCTCACATGCCCTGCACTGGAGGCAGAAGCCTGTGATCTCATCGAACCGTTCGTCCAACAATGCGTCGCCTCGTGCGATCGCTGCGATAGCGGTGAGACGTCCCCGAGGGGATGCAGTCTCGTCCCCGGTCAGGCGAAAGGTGGGGCACACGGGAAGGCAGAGGCCACACGTGACACACGAGTCGAGGTCCACGTCGTCTGGCGGATGATCGGTGATCCATCCCATCACAAGCCTCCGGGCAACGCGCCGGGATTGCACACACCCGACGGATCGAACAGGGACTTCAGACGTCTCTGGATATCGATGGTCTGCGGTTCTGCACCCCATCGCTGTCGTGGGCTGAGGCCTGGGGCAGTCACGACAAGTGCTCCACCTGTGGATTCGGCCCATGCACGCACAGTGTCGAGCGACGCTATCTCGGTGCTCGCGACTCCTACATCGATCACACCGACACCGTGCTGAGCAACGAACCAATCGGGTTGGAGCGCTTGGACACGATCGACAGCTTCAGCCACGTAGCGTGCGGGGACACGCAATGAGACCGCTACTGCAGGCTGCTGTACCTCTGGCCATGCGAACCCGGGCTCTCGGGTGCCGCCGACCGAGGTGGCCTGGGCCTGTACTGTCGCCTCGTCACCTTCAAGGTACACGAACGATCCGTCTGCTGTTTCGAGCACAGCGACTGGCCTGTAGACGTTGGCCAGTGCCATCGCAGGATCGTCAACGGCAACCGTGACGCGGTGGGGCGGCGCAGGCCACAGTTTGAAACACACAGAGCCGACGATACCGAGCGATCCATGGGATCCGGTCATGAGCCGCGGCAGGTCGTACCCGGTCACGTTCTTGACGAGACGGCCACCACCTCGCACCACATCGCCATATCCGGTCGCCATCGTCACCTCGAGCACCCTGTCGCGGGTCGGCCCGTACTTGAGCCTGCGGTAACCCGATGCTGCCGAAGCTACGACCCCGCCGACGGTCCGCTCCGGGGACCGCTCGGGAAGGACCGCCGTGTGCCACCGTTCGGCAAGTTCCGCCTCAAGATCGACGAGGCGCGTACCTGCGCCAACAACGACGGTGAGGTCGTCAGGCTGATAGTCGATGATGCCCGCGAGTCGGTGTGTCGACAGGGCGATGTCCGCTCGGGAACCAGCGAGCATCGATCCGGAGCCCACAGGGACGACGGTCGCGCCGTGCGTGGCGGCAACGGCGATCACACCGGCGATCTCCTCAACGGATCCTGGTGCGACCGTGATCGCTGCTTCCACCGCGGTCACGGTATTCGTGATGCTGAACGCAGCAAGGTCAGCAGCGAGCGCCTTCCCGGTCGATGTCATCGCTTGCTCCCTGAAGCGTCGAAGCAGCGTGAGCCAGCGGGAAGCACCTTTGCAGGGTTCATGATGTTGTGCGGGTCGAATGCTTCCTGTATCCGCGCCTGGGCATCGAGGTCCACAGCGCTGAACACGAGAGGCATGAGGTCGCGCTTCTCGATGCCGATACCGTGTTCGCCTGAGAGCGAACCCCCTGCGGCGATAGACACCTCGACCATCTCCCGCGCAGCGGCTTGGACAGCCTCAAGCGCTCCCGGCTCCTTCGCGTCGAACGCCACGAGAGGGTGCAGGTTGCCATCTCCGGCATGGAACACGTTGAGCATGATGAGCTCGTGTCGGTCAGCGATCTCGTAGATCCTGTGCATCACCTCGACAAGACGCGTCCGTGGCACAACGGTGTCGTGGAGGTAGTAGTCGGGTGCTGCTTGGGCAACTGCGCCGAACGCGGACTTTCTCCCTTTCCACAGGAGGGCCCGCTCGGTTTCAGTTGTGGCGACCCGTACATCGTCTGCGTTGTTCCTTTCGGCGATCGCGGCAATGCGATCGGTGTCGACGGCAACCGTTCCGGGTGTCCCCGTCACCTCGGCGAGCAGCACGGCTGCGGCATCCGTCGGATAGCCGGCGTGGACGAACCGCTCGACCGCTTCGACCATGCGCTTGTCCATGATCTCAAGCGCAGCGGGAATGAGCCCGGATGCGATCACTTCCGAGACGGTGGCGGCAGCATCCTCAACCGACGGGAAACCGATGAGGAGGGTGGCCACGTCCGGCGCATTCTGGATCAGGCGCACAAGCACCCTGGTCACGATGCCAAGCGTTCCCTCGGATCCAACGATGACCGCGCGCAGGTCGAGTCCTGGCATATCTGGTGCACTTCCGCCAGCCACGACGATCTCGCCCGACGGCGTCACGAGCTCGACGGCGTAGATGTGGGCGACGGTCGTACCGTCTGCCAAGCAGTGGGGCCCGCCAGCGTTCGTGCCCACGTTCCCACCGATCGTGCATGCCGTTTGACTCGACGGGTCTGGAGCGAAGTGAAGCCCATCGGACCGGAGTTCCTTGGACAGGTCGAGGTTGATCACCCCAGGACCGACCCACACCATCCTGCCCACGGAATCGACCGTATCGATATCCGTGAACCTTGTGAGCACGACCAAGAGACCAGGCGTGGAAGGGACAGCGCCGCCTGCGAGGCCTGTTCCCGCACCGCGCGGGATGATCGGAACCTCGTGGCGGTTCGCCAGCCGAACGATCGCCGCAACCTCCTGGGTTGTCTCCGGTAGCACAGCAGCAATGACCGGTCCCGGGACGACGCCGGAATCCTTTGCGAACACGACAGTGTCCAGCGGGTGGTGACGCACACGTTCACACCCGAGCAATCGTTCGAGATCCTCGATCAGGGGCATACGGATTCAAGCCAGCAGCTCACAGCGAGCAGCCTACATGTATGCACTGCATGCAGCTTCGACACGATGACAGTGACCGCCAGCGAGGCGATCCCGACTGGGATGGCGTCTGTTTTCCGCACTGCCAGCATCCGCCCCGAGGATCACCGGACGCCACCGCTACGATTCTGCCCATGAACCAGGAAGGTAGTTGTGGCAGTTGTCATTGAAAGCACACCGAACCCTCGGGCGATGAAGTTCACAGTGGGGAGGCCCGTAGGAGGCCCTGCCACGTTCGTCGATCCGGCATCTGCTGATCCTGCAGTAGCCCCGATCCTCGCGCTCGACGGCGTGCAATCCGTGTTCATGACGGGCGACTTCGTCACGGTCACACGCACAGAGGACGCGTCATGGGACGCGATCACAGAACCGGTTGCAGAGATCCTCGAAGCATCCTTCATCTGACACGACCTGCTTCGTCCGTCGACGCGCCCCACGGGTTCGCACACAGGAACGGCCTGCCAGTGCGGTATCTGGCTCGTCGTGCACAACGGCGGGACGATTCGCTACAGTGACCTCCCAACGAACGACGTACGACACTCAGGAAGAGACATGCCAGCATTCACATCCACTTCACGGCAGCACATCGTTGCCCTTGCCCTGTTCTGTGCAGCTGCACTGGTTGCCGCCGGTTGTTCGACAGCATCCGATCAAGTGAGCGATACCGCAAGCACTTCGCCGACCACAGGAGCAGAAGGCGACACCCCATCGACACAAGCGCCGACCGCCTCGACTGCCCCACAAGCAACAGATGCGAGCTCATCCACGGGCGACTTGGACTGCGAGGAGCTCGAACGTCTTGCTGGCGTCGTGCGCGGTGCGCTTCCGCTCATGGCGAACATCAGCGACGCAGCCATGCTGGAAGCTTTCGGTCTCGATCTCGACGAGATAGACGAAGCCATCGATGGCCTGCGACCGATCCAAGACATGGAGAGCGCTCAAGGAAGCCCGCGCGAATCTCTCGATGCCATTGCCGCAGACGTGCAGGCTTTCCGTGAAGGTCGTTTCGACGACAGGGCGAGCTCGGTTACATCGATCGTCCCCATCACCGATGTCATCGCCGAACAGGTGTGTGCTTCGTAGCAGACACAGCGGTGGCATACCCTCGCTCCCAACCTAGCGATCCTGAGTGCCGGGTATCGGTGGTTCGGATCGCACGTTGCCCGGCAGCGGGACATCGATGGGAACAGGGAGCCCGAGAATCCCTGCATCGCTTCCGCTCATGCGCATGGTCACCGCGACAGCAGAAACCGGGTCGCGTACGAACCCTTCCTCGTTCCTCGTGATGGTCCGATACACCACATCGACCTCGGCGGACCCGTCACCGATGCTGCGCACATCCACCGATCGCGCCCACTCGACGTATGTCGTGGCGACCGCTGGGTCGTCCGCGGGAGGGAGCACGAGGTCCGATGCCTGCGGAGCGAGGAGTTCGCGAAGCGACCGCTCGTTCTCACTCGATCCGTCTACCGTGAAGTAGTCAGTCACGAACCATTCGGCAAAGGCTGCCTGGCCGAGTGTGTCTGGTTCCATGGGGGGCGGCCCTGCCATCAGATCGGCCTCCGATACGATCAAGCCCGCGGTCGTCGTCGGAGCGACCTGCGGCAGTGTCGATGTCACCGGTGCAGCCGCTAGGGGCTGCGGCTGGGCTTGGGATCCACCGACGATCCGCGTGCCGAAGACGATGGCCACGATGAGCCCGACGACGCTCACTGCGATGTACACACGGCGATCGACGCGCTGTGCACTCTCTGGCATGAGCGACGACCACGGGATCTGTTCGAACTCTTCGCTATCCATGGATTCCCCCTGGGATCGTGAGTACTTGTCCGGGAAGAATCAGGTTGGGATCGTCACCTACGACATCGACGTTCGCTGCGTAGATGGCCTTCCATGCGATAGAGATCTCGGCGCCTGTCGGCGTTGGTGACCCCTGGGCCAGGAAGCGCTTCGCTATCCCCCACAGCGTGTCCCCTGCAACAACGGTGTACGACGAAATCGTGCTCGCGGATGTGAAACGAGCCTGGAATGCTTCGATGTCCGTTGCCAGTGACGCGGCTCGCCCTCCTTCTACGATCACCCGTTCGGCAGGAGGCGCGACGCTTGCCGACGACGGTGACAGGCGGACGGTGCCCACGAGGAGGACTGCTGCAACAAGCGTCGCGATAGGCCGCGACAGCGGCTGCAGGCGATGGCCGACAACGACGAGCCCATGCAGCGCGGCAGGGGCGACGGTGGACACGAGCAGCCAAGAGGCGGTGGAACCAACAACAGCCCACATGAAGGAGTCAGCAGCGGTCATACACCCAACATGCCAAGAAACGAGGCCGGTTACAAGAGGGTCGCCGCAGCCAGCTTTTCGCGAGCAGGGCAATCGGTGAGGCAGATACGCTCGGCTATCCCCCGATGTAGCTCATCTCCACCCTGGGGAAATCGATCGGGGTGCTGCCTCGAAGCTCGGAGTAGCGATCGTCGCGTTGGGACCAGAGGTCGGCAACGATCTGAGCGATGTCGGCGTCGGATGCCCCTGAGCGCATGGGCGTCTTGATGTCCGTCCCTGTTGAAGCGAAGAGGCATGTGTAGACGGTTCCGTCCGCAGCGAGCCTGAGCCTGGTGCAATCCCCACAGAACGGTTCGCTCACCGATGAGATGAAACCGATCTCTCCTCCGCCGTCCGCGAAACGGTACCGTGTAGCAACCTCACCCCGATACGACGCGTCGACAGGTTCGAGGTCCCATCGCCGCTTGAGGATCTCGAGGATCTGTGCAGACTCGAGCACCTCGTCCGACTTCCATGCGTTCGTGGTTCCGACGTCCATGTACTCGATGAAGCGCACCGTGTGCCCCGTGCCTGCGAAATGCTCCACGAGGGGAACGATCTGGCTCTCGTTCCATCCGCGTCGCACGACCGTGTTGATCTTGACGGGACCAAGCCCTGCCGCGTCTGCTGCGTCGATAGCTTCGAGGATGGTCGACACCGGTATATCCGTGTCGATCAGCTTACGCGCTACCGCATCGTCGACGGCGTCGAGGCTCACGGTCACACGATCAAGGCCCGCAGCAGCAAGCGACGGGGCTTTCTTCCCGAGGAACTGGCCGTTGGTGGTCATCGCGAGATCGTCGATGCCGTCGATCGCCGCGAGTCCCGAAACGAGTCGCTCGATCTGTTTCCTGAGGAGGGGCTCACCACCGGTGAGTCGGATCTTGGCTATGCCGAAGCCAGAGACAACACCGGCGAAGCGGATGATCTCATCGTAGGTGAGGATCTCGGAACGCGCGAGGTACTCGTGGTCGTCATACAGTTCGCGAGGCATGCAGTAGACACATCGGAAACTGCAGCGATCTGTGACCGAGATGCGGAGATCCCGTATCGGGCGCCCAAGTGTGTCTGTGTGCATCGCGTAACGGTAGCGGACACATGGACATGCGCTCGCGAACGGTCCCAATATCGGTGCGCGCGGCCCGATCAGCCAACGAAGGTCAGGAACTCGCTGCGTGTCCTCGGATCCGTCCGGAACGTGCCGCGCATCGCACTCGTGACCATGTTGGAGTCCTGCTTCTGCACACCGCGCATCATCATGCATAGATGCTTGCCCTCGAGCACGACACCGACCCCATACGGGTCGAGGATCTCTTCCATTGCATCCGCTATCTGGTTCGTGAGGCGTTCCTGCACCTGAAGACGGCGCGCATAGACGTCGAGAATGCGGGCTACCTTCGACAACCCGATGATCTTCCCCTTCGGCAAGTATGCAACGGTTGCCTTCCCGAAGAACGGCAACATGTGGTGCTCGCACATCGAGTAGTACTCGACATCGCGTACGACGACCATCTCTGAGGCTCCTTCGGCATCGAAGATGGCGTTGTTGACGACCTCATCGAGGGATGTCGTGTACCCGCTCGTGAGGTAGTCCATCGCCTTGGCAACACGCAGCGGCGTCTTGGCAAGCCCTTCCCTCGTTGGGTCTTCTCCGATCTCGACAAGCTGGTCGCGCACGAGTTGCTCCATGCGCGGCGCGTAGACGTCCTCGACGTCGTCGAAGTCCCCAAGAGACCTCGTCGCGTACGGGGCGGAAATCTTGATTGTCATGTTGGGTCGCACCTCACATTGTGCGTCTGCGAAGGTTTTGGCCATATCGGCCAGAGACACCCCGGTCACCGGATGCACCCAGTTGGGCGCAACTTGCGCTGCAGGGACAACAACGTGCACGAGATCCTCAAAGCCCGGCTCTGGCAGCGCCCAGTCTCCGAAATCCTCGACGACGTCTCCGTAGAGGATGATGTCGAGATCGATCGTACGCGGTTCGTTCGGATCGTCCGTACGCACTCTTCCAAGGTCGTCCTCGATCGAGTGCAGCACCTGTCGCAGCGACTCAGGGCTCAGCCTCGTTGACACCAATACCGCAGCATTGTAGAAATCGGGAGCATCGGGAGGACCACCCACGGCGCTGCTCTCGAAACACGAGCTCACGGCCTTGACCTCGAGGTCCGTGTTCCGGCGAAGCTTCCGGATCGACTCGGGCAGGCATCGTTCCTTGTCCAGATTCGAGCCGGCAAGGATCACCGCGTTCACTGGTTGGTCCATATCGGGCATCTCCTACTCCTCACGTAGGGGTGTCAACACGCGATCGAACGATTCTGATTCCCACCGTTCTCGCGTGGCGGAGCGCACCTGGCTTGTCAACAGACACCTCGACCGTCTC
>CAYLIR010000043.1:0-10109 GCA_964383515.1 uncultured Acidimicrobiaceae bacterium | reverse complement strand
GCACCTCGGATCGCAGCGTCGTGGCCGATGAGCCGATAGAAGGTGGCGCGACCCACGCGTACACCGTCACCGCGGTCGTGGATGCTCTGCACCTCGAATCGTCCTCGGCAGGTGACTGTGAGATCACCGGCGGTGAGACGGGAACCGGCTTCCTGAACGAAGCAACGGTCACGACTTCGACCGAGACGGAGACGGACGATGACTGTGCTCCGGTGCCCCCTGCGGACATCAACATCACCAAGACGGTGACGTCCGGCCCGACGCTCAACGCCGACGGCACGTACACGATCGAGTACGAGATCGAGGTCACGAACGTCGGGCAGGGGCCCGGCAGGTACGACCTCGACGACGAGCTGAACTTCGGCGGCGCCATCGCGGTCGCGTCCTCATCGGTTGCGAACACCGATCCGGGATCGATCACGACGAACCCGGCTTGGGACGGCGTCACGACGACGGACATCGTGGCCGGTGAGGCATTGGCCTCAGGTGCGACCCATACCTACACGGTGACGGCGACGGCAACGGTACCCCCCGATACGACCACAGACGAGCGCGACTGTGACCTCAGTGTGGGCGAAGACGGCACCGGGTTCCTCAACGAAGCGACGATCACTGTCGAAGGCCAAGACAGCGACGCAGATGCCTGCGTCGAGGTACCGCCGGCCAACATCACGATCACGAAGACGATCACCGATGGCCCGACGGTCGACGCGACCGGCAACTACTCCATCACGTACGATGTCGTCGTCTCGAACACCGGCCAGGGGCCAGGCGAATACGACCTGTCCGACGAGCTGACGTACGGTGAAGGCATCACGATCGATTCCGCGACGGTGTCGAACACCGTTCCGGGATCGATCACGACGAACCCGGCTTGGGACGGGCAAGGGACGACGGACATCGTGGCGGCTGAAGCGATCGATCCCACAGATGCGCACACGTACCAGGTGGTCGTGACCGGCAGTGTCAGCGGTGTCGTGAGCGAAGAAGCCGGAGACTGTACGCTCGATGCGGGCGAGACAGGCACCGGGTTCCTCAACACGGCAACGATGACTGTCGAAGGTGAAGACACTGAGGTCGAGGCATGCAACCCGGAGCCGGAGCCGATACTCACGATCGTCAAGACCGTGGCAACGGGACCGACGCTGGGCGCAGACGGCCTCTACACGATCACGTACGACGTCGTCGTGACGAACACGGGCGGCGCCGGAACGTACGATCTCACGGACGAACTGCAGTACGGCGACGGGATCACCATCGATTCAGCGTCGATCGAGAACACGACGCCCGGAACGATCACGACGAACAGTGGTTGGGACGGCGTCGCGGACACGACGGTCGTCACCGGCGAGCTGATCACAGCAGGTTCGACCCATTCGTACCTGGTCACGGTCACGGCCGATGCACTCGAAGTTGCGTCGGGGAGTGCAGGCGACTGTACGCTCGACGGCGGTGAGACGGGAACAGGCTTCCTGAACGAAGCAGCGATCACCTCCGGCGGGGAGACCATGACGGACGACGACTGCGTCCCCGTCCCCGACCCGCTGCTCACCCTGACGAAGACGGTCACATCCGGCCCGACGCTCAACGCCGACGGGACCTACGGCATCAGCTACACCGTGGTCGTCGAGAACACGGGTGAGGGGCCAGGCAGATACGACCTGTCCGACGAACTGACATACGGAGCCGGCATGACCATCGTGTCGGCCACCGTGGCGAACCTCGTACCCGGCACGATCGATGTCAACGCCGGCTGGGACGGTGTTGGCACGACGGACATCGTCACCGGCGAAACGATCGCAGCGGGTGTGACACACAGCTACACGATCGATGCGGTTGTGGACGCCCTGCTCGTCGAGTCCGCCGAGGCAGGTGACTGCGTACTCGACCAGGGTGAGACAGGAACCGGGTTCTTGAACACGGCGACCGTCGAGTCTGAGGATGGGACGCTCGAAGAAGAGGCGTGTGGCGAACTGCCGCCACCTTCGATCAACATCACGAAGACCGTTCAGACGGGCCCGACGGATCTGGGAAGTGGCCAGTACAGCCTCGTGTACCTGCTCACCGTGACGAACACGGGATCAGGGCCTGGCACGTACGACCTCACCGACGAGGTCCTCTTCGGTGGCGGTATCACGATCGATAGCATCACATTGCAGAATCCGTCACCCGGAACGCTCGCACCGAACCCTGCGTTCGACGGCGCAGCGGACCAGGCCGTGCTGACGGATCAGGCCATCGCTCCGAACGAGACGCACACCGTCGAGGTGGCGATCACCGCGACGGTGAGCGCGGGGACGTTGACGACGGCGCGTGATTGTGAGCTGGCAGGAACTGAGGACGGCACCGGCTTCCTCAACGAAGCGACGCTCAACGTCGAAGGCACGGAGACCACGGATGAGGCCTGCGTCGAGGCACCGCCGGCGGACCTCGCGATCGAGAAGTCGGTCGTGTCCGGCCCAACCGCGACCGGAAACACCGACGAGTTCGAGATGGTCTACACCATCACGGTCACCAATACGGGTGCAGGCCCAGGAGAGTACGACCTGGCAGACGACATCCTCTTCGGAAACGGTGTCACCGTCGTGTCAGCGTCGGTAGCGAACACCGATCCGGGGACGATCACAACGAACCCGGCCTGGGATGGGCAAGGGACGAGAGGCATCGTCAGGAACGAAGCCATCGACGGCAACTCCAGCCACACCTATGAGGTGACCGTAGTAGCGACCGTCGACGGTGCGGTGATCACGCTCGACGACGGCGACTGCACGCTCAACGACGGCGAAGCGGGCACCGGCTTCCTGAACGAAGCGACGTTGTCCTTCGAGGATGACGAGTCGACCGACGACGCATGTGAGCCGGTTCCAGGGCCGGAGTTGACCATCGAGAAAGCACTCGTTGGCGACCCCGTCCTCAACGCTGACGGGAGCTACACGGTTACCTACGACGTGACGGTGACGAACAGCGGCGAAGGCCCGGGATCCTACGACCTGGCCGACGAACTGTCCTTTGCCGACTCGGTGACTGTGACAAGTGCGACCGTTGTGAACACGACGCCGGGAACGATCACGACCGATCCGGCATGGGATGGCGTGGGCTCCAACGCTGTCGTGACCGGTGAGGCGATCAGTGTCGGCGACACCCACGTGTACACGGTCACCGCAGAGGTGACCGTTGCAACGACCATCACAACAACCGAACGCGACTGCGTCCTCGAGAGCACGGAGACAGGAACAGGGTTCCTCAACACGGCGACACTCGACTCGGAGGCAGGGACACTGGAAGACGAAGCATGTGGCGAAGTTCCGCCTGCTGATATCACGATCACCAAGACGGTAACGTCCGATCCGGTCATCACCGGCACGTCCGTCGCGATCACGTACGAGATCGCAGTGGCGAACGACGGGGACGGCCCAGGGACCTACGACCTGGTCGATGAGCTTCTCTTCGGTGAAGGCATCACCGTCGACACCGCAACGATCACCAACACCGCACCGGGAACCGTGGCTACCAACCCGGCGTGGGACGGCATCACCGATGCCGTGGTGGCGACCGGTGTTGGGCTCGCTGCAGGCGTCACGGACACCTACGAGGTCGTTGTCACCGCAACAGTGGCTCCATCCGACGTACCGGATGGCGGAGGCGATTGCGAACTCACCGACGGTGAGGAAGGGACGGGCCTCCTCAACTCCGCGACGGTGACGACCGACGATGGAGACGAAGAGGCAGAGGCGTGCGGCGAGGTTCCCGGCCCTGAATGGGAGATCGTCAAGAACGTCGTATCCGGCCCGACGCCGACCGGGGATCTCAACACGTACGAAGTCGTGTACTCGATCGACGTCACGAACAGTGGCGAGGGCCCAGGTGTCTATCACCTGACGGATACCTTCGCATTCGCAGACGGCGTCACGGTGGTCTCGACGTTCGCAACGAACACGGCACCAGGAACGATCCCCGTGAATGCGGGATTCGACGGTGCCGCAGATCCCGCCATAGCGACCAGTGAACTGGTTGCTGGCGGCACCGACACCTATGAGGTGACGGTGGTTGCCGATGTGACGAACGTCCACACGGTCGAACAACTCGACTGTGACCTCACCGATGGCGAAGAGGGCACGGGCTTCCTCAACATCTCACAGGTGAACCCGACAGACGATGCGTGTATCGAGATCCCCGCTCTTGCCGACCTCGAACTCACGAAGGTGAGCGATGTCACAGAGGTCGCCGTTGGCGACACGATCGTGTGGACCATCTCCGTCGAGAACGTTGGTCCGGTGGACACGACGAACGTAACGGTGAGCGACCAGTTGCCTGCAAGCATCACGTTCGTGTCATCGGATGGTGACTACGACGCAGCGACCGGAATCTGGACGATCGGCGATCTGCCGTTCGGCGAGACGGTGGTGCTCAACATCACGGCGACGGTTGCGGATCTCTCTGACCTCACCAACATGGCGCAGGTCCAGACATCTGATGTCAAGGATCCGGATTCGACGCCCGGCAACAACGACCCGAACGAGGACGACCAGGACGAGGTCACGGTTGAAGGCGTATCGGGTGCAGCAAGCGGCACGGTCTGGCACGATGCCGACAGTGACGGCGTGATCGACCCGAACGAGACGCTGCTGAGCGGCGTGACGGTGCAGTTGGTCGACGATGGTGGAAACGTGGTCGCAACGGCAGTGACCGATGCGAACGGGTTCTACGAGTTCACCGATCTCGCTCCGGGGACGTACACGGTGAAGATCGACAAGAGCACCTTGCCGCCGGACCTCGACTTGGCAACGTTCGAGAAGGACGGCGTGCTCGACGGCGAGTTCACGTTCACCGTGTTCGGTGACAGCACTACTACCGACATCGACTTCGGATACACGAAGAAGCCACCGGAGCTGCCACGCACCGGTGCGGACACGGCAAAGATCGCCTTGGTAGCGCTGGCGCTGCTCGGTGCAGGCGGAGCGCTCGTCGGTTCAACTCGGCGCAAGCGCAAGCGATCCGCAGACTGACACGAGAAGCGATTGATGGAAGGCCAGACCGGATGATCGGTCGGGCCTTCCATCTTCGCGAAGTCGGGTTCTCGCGACGGTGCATCTGGCGCGGAGAACGAGTCAATATCGTGAAGGCCCCAGGGCATAGAGCAAGTGAGCGGAGGTTGCCATGACAAGACGCATGCCCCTTGGCGGGGTCGTAGCGATAGCGGCTATCGTCCTCGCGAGCTGCACGTCGTCCAGCACGTCGCAAGACGCGCCGGTGACCGAGGATGCTTCATCGACGACGCAGGTGACGACGGCCGATGCCCACGTGGGTGCCACAGCGCCGCAGGTGGGCGATGAAACCGTATGTTCGGACGAGTTCAACGAAACGGCCCAAGTCATGCTCGATGCGGATCTCGACGGAGACGGGGACAGCGAGTTCGTCGCCGTCGACAGGCAGCCGAACGGCACGACGATCCTTCGGGTCTGCGGGATCGAGCCCGCTCCTGCGCCGTACGACGTCGGTGATACCACCACACCTGCTGAGGTGTCGGTGCTCGACGTCGACGGCGACGGGACCGCGGAATTGATTGTCGGAGGGCCGACGGGCGCTGGGCCGTTCTCTGGTTCCGTGGTCCGGCTCGAAGATGGTGAACTCGTCGATCTACAGCTCGCCCTGACCGTGACCTCCACGGAGAATACGGGCACGAGCTTCGCGTGTATCGATGCGGACGGCGACGGCGATCTGGAGCTCGTCACCCAGACGTACACCTTCGACGCAGACACAAGGGACGAAGCAACAGAGGTGGCCTGGACCCGAACCGTCGTCTTCGACGACGGCGTCGTTGACGGGCCAACGACGTCTGGTACGTTCGATGTTGCAGAACAACCCGATGAAGTCGATGCGTTGATCGAGCCCACATGCGCCGGTGGAGGTCTCTTCGTCGGGTAGCAACGGTCTCCGTGCGGCGTGCGCCTGATCTGGTGGCAGACGCGCGGTGTCGGCTGCTCGGGTTCTTCTGTGAACCGCGGGAGCATGCACTTCGAACGATGAGTCCTGGTGCTGGAAGGAACCTTCTGTTCCCATCTGGCGATGGGTGTAGAGTTGGTCGCTCAGCGCGAAACAGAGTCCTGGTCGGAGGGCGCTGGGAGTGAGCGTTGTCGCTCAGGGCATGGGGATACGAAGGGGATGGTGTGGCGTCGAAGGAGTCGAGCATCGAGCGCGGTGTGACGGGGAAGATTCGCTCCGTGCTGTCACAGGCGCGCCCATGGGCGTACTTCGCGTTACTCGGTGTCGTCCTCGCCACCTGGACTGCCTACATGACGGCTTCCGGGTCATGGAGCCTCTTCAGCAGGCACTGGCCGGTGAGCGTGACGATGGTCTTTGGGTCCTTCATCGCCGGCGCAACGCCGCAGGGCGGCGCAGCCGTTGCTTTTCCCGTGTTCACGAAGATCCTCGGGATCGATCCGGGAACGGCAAGGACCTTCGGCTTGCTGGTGCAGTCGGTTGGCATGATGATGGCAGCCGTCGTGATCGTTGTCCGCCGGGTGCCGATCTTGCCGCGAGTGATCCTATGGGCGTCGGTCGGCGGGTTCTTCGGCCAGATCATCGGAACGTTCTGGTTCGCTCTCGAAGCACCGTACTCGAAGATCCTCTTCTCACTGGTCGCTTCCGTGTTCGCAGCGGCGCTCATCGTGTCGCGTTGGGTGCTCAAGCTCCCGGTCGTCGACAGCCTGCCGACGTGGCGATCCAACGATCCCGTCTTCTACGCGGCCATCGGCCTCATCGGAGGTGTGTTCGCTGCGAACACAGGATCAGGCGTGGACATGCTGACGTTCATCGTCTTGACCCTGGCGATCGGCGTGAACGAGAAGGTGAGCACCCCGACATCGGTTGTCATCATGGGCATCAACTCGGTCGTTGGTGCGGCGCTCCACGCGTTCGTGCTCAACGACCTGGGCATAGCGTTCGACTACTGGCTGGTTGCGATCCCCGTCGTTGTCATCGGTGCACCGCTCGGGGCATACGCGGCATCTCGCGTGAGCCGGGATGCCATCATCGTGTTCCTTGTGTCGCTCATCGGTGTCGAGTTGGTCTCGACCATCCTGCTCGTGCCGTTCTCGTCGACCGGTCTGTGGGTGTCACTGTTCACGGTCGTAGCATCCATGCTGTGGTTCGCTGCGATGCTGACCTATCGCGTGATGCATATCGTTCCCACGGTTCACGCACGCCGTGCCATCGACGGTGTCCGTGACGATGGAATCGCTCGCGGCGAACAGTGGGGGGCGGCATCGAACGAACTGCGCCCCACGGAGTCCGACGCGACACCCTAGAGTGACCACACGCGGATTCGCGGCATTCGGCTAGCTGCGACAGGAGATATCAGGGGAGGACGGAGAATGGGTGTTCCGACGACAGCGGACGTCGTTGTCATAGGCGGTGGGCCTGCGGGTTCGCTTGCGTCGACCGTGCTCACCCACAAGGGTCACGGTGTTGTCCTCCTCGAACGCGGGAGTCACCCGCGGCCGCAGGTTGGCGAGAGCCTCATCCCGGACTTCTGGAAGTACGCCGACCTGATGAAGGTCACGGAGAAGCTCGAGAAGGAAGGTTTCGTCTCCAAGTCCGGGGCCGTCGTCTCGTGGGGCGGCCAAGTACGTGCCCATTCGTTCGGTGACTTTGGCTACACCAGGCCGGCGGTACACGTCGAACGTGAACGGTTCGATCAGATCCTCTTCGACCATGCGGGATCCCAAGGCGTCGCGACGTTCGAGCATACGACGGTGGTCGGCGTCGAGTTCCCCAGTGACGATGCCGACGTCACCGAACGCGCGACCGTCTCGTACAAGACGGCTGATGGTGGCAAAGGCACGATCGCTTGCCGATACGTGATCGACGCGAGTGGCCAAACGGCGGTAGTCGGAAGGCAACTCGGCATCCGCCACATCGATGACGTGTTCCGTTTCCTGAGCATCTGGGGGTACTGGGAGGGCTCCCGATACCTGGACCTCGACGGCGTTGGACACGACGAGGGAGAACTCGGCGAGGTGTCGCCGGCAACGTTCCTGTCGTCGCTCGACGAAGCAGGTGATTCGGGTTGGTCATGGCACATCCGTCTGAGAGAGGAATCGAGCGTTGGTCTCGTTCTTCCGCTCGACCTCGTCAAGAGCGCACGGGAGCCTGGTGAGTCGTGGGAGTCGTTCTACGAGCGGTCCTGTCGGGCTGTCCCTGTGCTCAGAGACCTCCTCGAGGGTGCGACGCTGCGCCCCGGGAGCGTGTCGTCGATCCGCGACTACTCCTACCGGTCAACTGCCGTGGCTGGCCCGGGCTGGTTCCTCGTTGGCGACGCTGCCGGATTCGTTGACCCGATCTTTTCGGTGGGTGTCGTGATCGCCCTCTACGGCGCCGCTGCCGCAGCGTGGGCCGTCGACAGGGTGCTGACGCATCCCGAACAGGCACAACGCACGCGGGATATGTTCTCACGGCAACTCAACGGCCGTGTCGAGGTTGCGCGGTCCCTGGCGCTTCCGCGGTACCGTGGCGGTGCGGAGATCACCGATCTCGCGAAAGCGACGCTTGCCCTTGAGCGATCCGCGGTGAAGGACATCATGTACGCGGTCTCCGAGTTCACGACGAGGTCGGACAATTGGCTCGAGATCGTTGGAGCTGAGGCCCCCGATCTCACCGACGAACAGCGCAGGGTCATCGACGACATCTCCGCGTAGTTGTCGCTGTTGCTCCATGATCGGCCTTCCCGCGCATGACAGGCTGTACACGTCGAGGCGGTCGCCAGAGTGAACCGATGTGAGGAGATAGCTGATCGGTGGCCGAACTCTTTCTCTGCGCACCGGTTCCAATTACCCTCAGCACATGCCTGATCTCATCTGTACCCGCTGCGGTGCGAGCTTCGATGTCCCCCAACACGTGCTCGACCGGTATCCCGGCTGGACGCCGAAGCTGTGCCTGCCGTGCAAGGACGCGCAAGGATCTCCGAAGAAGAAGCCGAATACGAACACAGCGATGACCGAAGATCCTTCCAGCGGTGTGTTCACCGATGGCAGCGCCGTTCCGAACCCCGGTGAAGGCGGTTGGGGCGCCGTGTATGTCGTCGACGACGTGATCGTTGCGGAGAGATCGGGATATGGCGGCCAGACGACGAACAACCGCATGGAGCTCACGGCACTCATCAACGCTGTTGACCTCGTACCGGCTGGCACGGAGGCGTGCGTGTACTCCGACTCGAATCTTGCCGTGCGGACCATCACCGAGTGGGCTGCAGGTTGGGAGAAGCGCGGCTGGCGCCGTAAGAGCGGGCCCGTCGAGAACCTCGACCTCGTCAAGGCTGCGTACGAGGCGTATCGGAAGCGCCCCGAACTCACCCTCGTGTGGATCAAGGCACATGTCGGCCTCCGATGGAACGAGTACGCGGACGAACTCGCGAACCGAGCGAGGGAAGCGCGATGATCCCCGAACGGTTGCGCTCAGTCATCTCGGACGACGTCATCGAACTTGCTGCGCTGTTCCGAGCAGCGGGCTACAGCCTGTACCTCGTGGGTGGGTCGGTGCGTGATGCCCTCCTCGATCGCGAGATCACAGATCTCGATTTCGCGACCGACGCCGAACCAGAGGAGATCATCGAGACCGTTGAGCCCTGGGCGCATTCGACCTACCTTGCAGGGAAGGACTTCGGGACGATCGGTGTTGTGCGCGACGCACGGCAGTACGAGGTCACAACCCTGCGATCAGAGATCTACAGGGATGACTCGCGCAAGCCGGTCGTGACGTTCAGCCACGACATCGAAGAGGACCTCTCACGACGTGACTTCACGGTGAACGCCATGGCCCTTGATGTGCCACCTTCGATCGAGGACGAACCCGTGATGATCGACCCACACGGAGGTCTCATCGATCTGGCTTCAGGGGTGCTGCGGACACCGTCGGGCCCGGAGGTGTCTTTCGGTGACGATCCGCTGCGGATGCTTCGCCTCTTCCGGTTCATGTCCACGATCGGGTTCACACCGAGCCCAGAAGCGCTTGCCGCGGTCGTGGAGATGAAGCAACGTCTCGCCATCGTGTCTCCTGAACGGATACGCGCAGAGCGCGACAAGTTGCTCGTCGGGCACCCCGGCGTCGAAGCG
>CAYLIR010000042.1:0-10267 GCA_964383515.1 uncultured Acidimicrobiaceae bacterium | reverse complement strand
CGCGTTCCATGATGTCTGCAGAGAGTTCGGGAGGTGTCTTGTCGAGGGTGTACTTCACAGCGTCGACGATCGCTTCGACGGGCTCTTCTATCGCTTCGCGCATCTCCGCACTCGAGAGCACGATCGTCTTGGGAAGGCCCGAGATGAGGTCGCGGCCGCGTACCTCCGCGGCTGGCTCGTCCGAATAGGGCCATGCGGAGCCGATGGCCATCTTGACCTGTTCAGCCGTCCGCTCACCGAGCATCAAGCTGTACTCCTTCTTCACCCATTGGATCACCGAGTCGTCGAGTTCGTCCCCGCCGATGCGGATCGACTTGGACACGACGATGCCGCCGAGGGAGATCACCGCGACCTCGGTCGTTCCACCGCCGATGTCGACGACCATCGAGCCTGTCGGCTCGTGGACAGGGAGTCCGACACCGATAGCCGCAGCCATGGGCTCCTCGATCGTATAGGCTCGGCGGGCCCCCGCGTGGTACGCCGCTTCTTCGACCGCACGACGCTCCACAGCTGTGATGCCAGACGGTACACAGATGACCATCCGCGGCCGGGCGGCGAAACGGCCCGTATGCACCTTGTCGATGAAGTACCGCAGCATCTTCTCGGTCACATCGAAATCGGCGATGACGCCGTCCCGAAGGGGCCTGATCGCCTGAATGTACGAGGGAGTCCTTCCGATCATCCGCTTCGCTGCGGTGCCAACCTCGAGTGGTTTGTTGTCGCGGGTATTGATCGCGACGACAGAAGGTTCGTTGAGGACGATCCCCTGGCCGCGCACGAACACGAGCGTGTTCGCCGTGCCAAGGTCGATCGCCATATCACGACCAGCAAATGAAAGGACATTTTTCATCGAAGAGATCCTCGATAGGCTCGCGGCAAGTGTAACCATTCGTCCGGCAACCGGTCGAGTCGGTTATCCAAAGAAGATACCGAGTTCACGCTCAGCGCTCTCGGGAGAGTCCGATCCGTGGACGATGTTGTTCGTGATCACTGTAGCGAAATCGCCCCGTATCGTTCCGGGAGCAGCCTCGACAGGGTTCGTGACGCCCATGAGGGCCCTGGCAACGGTGATCGCTGATTCCCCGGCCCACTCCATCGCCACGACCGGCCCGGATGTGATGAAGTCGACGAGTTCGCCGAAGAACGGCTTCTCTGTGTGCTCGGCGTAGTGGCGACCAGCAAGCTCGCGGTCGATGGTCAACATCTGCATCTTGACGAGTTCGAGGCCCTTGTTCTCGAACCGGGAGATGACATCACCGACAAGCCCTCTCGCAACGCCGTCAGGCTTGACCATGACAAAAGTGTGCTCTGCGACCATCTGAAGCATCTCCTCGAGGTAAGGAATCGCGGCTCACTGCCGCATCGTGTGGCGTAAGGCTACCGCGTTGCGGTTCATTCGCCTTCGAGATCCACCGCTTCGGGTGCCTCGGGTGCATCGTCGTGCACAACCTCCGCGGGGAATCGGAGGTGCGCCTCAGCCATGTGGTCGGCCGATAGCTCCATCTTGGATCGCACCTCGCCGACCAGGTAGAGCGACCCAGCGACCACAACACCACCCGCGGGTCCAGCGGCGTCCTTGGCAGCTTCCAGAGCTGCAGGCACCGACGCGTACGCGTGCGATGGCACTCCGAGGATCCTGGATGCCTCGTCCGCAAGGTCGGCCGGATCATGACTCGCCGGGTCGTCGATCGCCACGGCATACACCGAACCGACCAGGCCTTTGAGCGGAGCGACAACGTCCACAACGCTCCGCTCCCCCTTGATCCCGAGCACCAATTGCCACTCGAGCGGTGGGAACTCGTCGCGCAAGGTGCTGGCAAGACCCCGCATGCCCTGCGCGTTGTGCGATCCGTCGAGGATGACCACGGGACGGTGGCCGACCACTTCGAGCCTTCCAGGCGCAGCGATCGCCCCCACGGCGAGTTGCAACAGATCGGGTTCAAGTGCATGGCCGATGAACATCTCCGCAGCTGCGATAGCGGTTGCCAGGTTCTCCACCTGGTGCCTTCCATGCAGTGGTAGGAACAGATCCTCGTACTCGCTGAACACGCCGCGGATCGATGCCTGCCAACCACCGACGCCAACATCCGCAGCGATGATCTCGAAGTCCTTGCCGTAGGCGATCCAGTTGACGGATCGCTCCTCGACGACACCTGCGACGACCGCTTCGGCTTCGTCTGGCAGGACACCGGTGACGAGGATGCCCTTCTCGGGGACGATGTCCACCTTCTCGCGCGCGATCTCGGAGATCGTCGTGCCCAGGAACTCGGTGTGGTCGATGTCGATGCCGGTAACCACGCTCACCGTCCCGTCGAGTACGTTCGTGGCATCCAGCCTGCCACCGAGACCGACCTCCACGACGGCTACATCGACTGCGGCTGTCGCGAATACCGAAAAGGCCAAGGCAGCGGTCACCTCGAAATACGTGACCAGATTCCCCGACTCTTCCTCGTAGCGAGCGACGAACCATGCGATGTCGCGTACTGCATCGGTGAAGTCGTGTGCGTCGAGGACAACACCGTGGAGGGAGAACCGTTCTTCGATGCTCGTGAGGTGCGGGGACGTGAACCCACCGGTGGCAAGGCCGTGGGAGCCGAGGATCTGCTGGACCATACGCGACACCGTCGTCTTGCCATTCGTACCCGCAATGTGGATCGACGGGTAGGTGGTCTGGGGATCGCCCATGAATTCGAGCAATCCGACGATCCGCTCGAGACCCGGCTGCACACCCCTGCCGATGTGCCTATCGAGGAACGCCTCGGCGTCGGCTCTGTCCTCGATGACAGGGACCGCGATATCTGCCACGGCTCAGCCCAACTCCGCGAGTTGCCTGCGCTGCTTGTCGAGTTCATCCATCTGCGCAGCGAGGCGCTCCTCTTCCTGGATGACCACGTCAGCGGGTGCCCTGCCGCGGAAATCGGGATTGTCGAGCTTGGCCCTGGACCGGCCGATCGAAGCCTCAAGCTCCGCTATCGCCTTGGCTATGCGGGGCCGTTCTGCCTCAACATCCACCAGCCCATCGAGCGCGATGTACGCCTCGACACCATCCGCAGACAAACGCGTGTGCCCGGCCACCGGTTCCGGCTTCT
The DNA here is from genome assembly GCA_964383515.1 of uncultured Acidimicrobiaceae bacterium. Taxonomy (GTDB): domain Bacteria; phylum Actinomycetota; class Acidimicrobiia; order Spongiisociales; family UBA5794; genus JAMBLL01. The sequence continues at coordinate 7,178 of CAYLIR010000042.1, read as the reverse complement.
CACCACTGAAGGGCGTTGCCGCGGCGAGTGATGCCACTTGGGTGAACCACCACGCGGGGGGTTCGCCCTGACCAGCTGCTGTCACGATGACGGGGACCTCCGTCTTGCGGGGAATGTGATGCTGAGATCGGAACTGTCTGACACCAGACACGATACCTTGGAGAGAGCCCATCTCGAGAGGTGCGTCGTACGCGGGGACGTCGGGCCACGGTGCGGTGATCAAGAGCGTGGCTCCATCTCCGAGGTGCGACCACAGTTCTTCCGTCACGAAGGGGACAACTGGATGGAACAGCTTGAGCACGTCGCGCGTCACGGCACCGAGGGTCGCACGCATAGCCGCCACCCGGCCGCGGTCGGCTTCGGCTACGGACTTGACCATTTCGAGGTACCAGTCGAAGACCTCCGACCACGCGAAGTTGTAGAGGATAGCGTAGGCATCCGACAGCCGGTACTCATCGAGGAGCCGGTTGACCTCCGCTGCCGTCTCGCCCAACCTGGCAAGGATCCAGGCATCTTCTGGGCCAGGGTTCTCCGGGTATCCCCCATCGGCGGGCACCGAGCTGACATCCATGAACTCGACGACGAAACGCACAGCGTTCCACAGCTTGTTCCCGAACCGTTTCGCAGCGTCGATTGCCTCGATGCTCAACGGTATGTCGTGGCCAGGGGCAGCAGCTTGGATGAGTGCCAACCGCAACGCGTCGGCGCCGTACTCTTCGACCAGTTCGAGAGGGTCGAGCGCGTTGCCCGTCGACTTCGACATCTTCTTGCCCTCACCATCACGGACCATGCCATGGATGAGAATGTCGGCAAACGGAGGCATGTCCGTGAAATGGAGGCCCATCTTCATCATCCTGGCAACCCAGAAGAAGATGATGTCAAAGCCCGTGACGAGCACGTCCGTTGGATAGAACCTGGCAAGGTCCTCCGTCGCTTCAGGCCATCCAAGCGTGGAGAACGGCCACAACGCTGACGAGAACCAGGTGTCGAGGACGTCCTCGTCCTGGATGAGCTCCTCCGACCCACACGCGCACGCGGTCGGGTCCTCGACAGACACGATCGTCTCACCGCACACCTGGCAGTACCACGCGGGTATGCGGTGGCCCCACCACAGTTGGCGGCTGACCGTCCAGTCCCGCAGGTTCTCCATCCAATGGAAGTAGCTGTTCTCCCAGCGCTTCGGGTGGAACTGCACGGCACCGCTCTTGACCGCGTCGATCGCAGGGCCAACGAGCGGCTGCACCCTGACGAACCACTGGAGAGACAACAACGGCTCGATCACCGTGTGACACCGAGAACAGTGGCCGACGGAGTGTGGATGCTCTTCGATCTTCTCGATGAGGTCGAGCTCGCGCAGCTTCGACCGCACAGCCTCTCTGGCTTCGAATCGATCCATGCCAACGTAGGGGCCCCCGGACTCGGTGATCTTCGCCTCCGTGTCGATCACGATGATCTGCGCGAGATCGTGCCGCAGACCGATCTCGAAGTCGAGCGGGTCGTGGGCGGGCGTCACCTTGACGGCTCCGGTGCCGAACTCGAACTCGACCCCCTCGTCTGCCACGACGGGAATCTCACGGTCGAGGATCGGCAGGAGCAGCATCTTGCCTATCGCGTCCTTGTACCGCTCGTCATCGGGATGGACCGCGACCGCGGTATCGCCGAGCATCGTCTCTGGCCGCGTCGTTGCAACCGTGATGAACCCTGATCCATCGGCGAACGGGTATCTGATGTAGGTGAGTTCACCCGGATCGTCCTCATGTTCCACCTCGATCTCCGAAAGCGCTGTGTGACACCGCGGGCACCAGTTGATGATGCGGTTCGCTCGGTACATGAGGCCTTCGTTATATAGCGTCACGAACACGTTGCGCACTGCAGCGCTGAGGCCTTCGTCGAAGGTGAACCGTTCACGCGACCAATCGGTGGAATCGCCGAGCTTGCGCATCTGCTCGGCGATCGTGTTCCCCGACTTCGCCTTCCATGCCCACACCTGCTCGATGAATGCCTCGCGGCCGAGGTCATGCCTGCTCAGGCCTTCAGCACGCAACTCACGCTCGACGACGTTCTGGGTCGCGATGCCAGCATGGTCCGTACCGGGAAGCCACAGTGCCGCATAGCCCTGCATCCGCTTGCGCCTGATGAGGATGTCCTGCATCGCGTGGTCGAGGGCATGGCCTGTGTGGAGGACACCGGTCACGTTCGGCGGAGGGATCACGATGCAGTACGGCTCCCCGTCGGGATTGACCTCAGGGCGGAAGGAACCTGAGTCCTCCCACACGCGATACCAACGCTTCTCGACCTCTTCGGGTTGGTATGTTGGATGCATCATGGCTCTCACTCGCTGGAACTTGGGGTCGTACAAGTGTAGAGGCGCCGACACGTGACACAGCAGGTCCACAGCGACGCCGCTCACCGTACGAGAGCGGCGATCCGACAGCGTATGCCCCTGTGTGCTGCTTCAGATTCGACGGTAGCCAGCTCGCTGTGACGGAAAGCGCACATCCCATTCCCACGCACCTCGTAGTATGAGAGCGAACCGCAGGAAGGGACAGACGATGAGGAACACCGACGGATTGATTCTCGATGTCACGCCACACGAGGATCCGGTAGACATCGAAGTGCTCGAACGATCTGGACACCCCGTCCTCGTGTGCCACGGGCCTGAGCCGGGCCATGTTTGTTCCATCGTTACCAGCGAATGTCCCATGGTCCAATCCGCTCACGGTATCGTGTTCCGGCTCGATCTCGACAGGCCGACGCACCGGGTCATCCTCAAACGGTATCTGGAGGTCGTCAGTGACGATGTCCCACTTGTGGTCGTCGTCAAGGAAGGCCAGGACGAACAGTACGCAGACCTTCTCTCCGGTGTACAGGTATGGGTCGGAGAGCCGACGATCGCTGAGATCGACGGATTCGCTGCCCTGACAGAGACCGCAGACGAGTTCCGCGAGCCCACAACCTGACAGTGGTCAGATCTCCATCTCGAGTTGCGGCACCGACGGCTTCGGCTTCGGTACCGGGCGCGGGCGCCGCTTGCGAACGCCATCTGCGAACAGCGGCTCCGCTAGGAGCCCCGCAAGACGCTCAGCCAAAGGCCACCAGTCGAAGCGGTCATCGATCTCAGAGGCATTGAGGTTCACCAGCTTTCTGGACGCCACCAATACAGGCAGCCGGGTGTCGAGTATCGCTTCGATCTCGTCCCTGAACGCGTCCGAGGTGGACCGCACGCCGTCGGAACGCAACGCAACGTCCGGTCGGAGACGGACCACCATGTCGTAGGTTGCCGACCATCGCGCCACGAGCGGCGCCACATCGAAGAGGTCCTCTCCCCCGCACGCCCGCAGGTAGTAGGCATAGTTGTCCATGACACCGCGGTCGAGCACGAGCACATCAGCCTTGTGTGCCAACTGGAGCTCCTGGCGTATCTGTGAAACGAGAACCCACAGTTGTGCTTCGCCGGTGGCACCCTCGTTGATACCCAGTGGGTTGTCACGCACAACTTCGCGTCCGTGTTCCACGGATCGACCTGCGCGCTGCATCACGTTCGCGAACGCGTGGACAGCAGTGGTCTTGCGGATACCGTGCGAACCGATGAAGGCTACTTTCGCGTGGCGGGACCATGCGTGGCTCACGCTCAGGTGCTCCCGCTAGGCGGAGCGTTCCTCGGGAAGCTCAGCAGTTCCGAGCTCGGTGATCGGAACGAGCGTGGGATTGGCCTTCTCCTTGACGACGTCTCCATCGATGAGAACCCTGGCCACGTCCGAACGGGAGGGAAGCTCGTACATGGTGTCGAGAAGCACCTCTTCCATGATGGCGCGCAGACCGCGTGCGCCTGTCCCGCGTTTCATCGCCAGCTCAGCGATCGCGTCGAGCGCTTCGTCGGTGATGACAAGCTCGACACCATCCATCTCGAAGAACTTCTCGTACTGCTTCACGATCGCGTTCTTCGGCTCCGTGAGCACACGGACGAGGGATTCCTTGTCAAGATCTGCAACGGTTGTCATGACCGGCAGACGCCCGATGAACTCGGGGATGAGTCCGTATCCGATGAGATCCTCGGGCATGACCTGGTCGATGATGTCGGACGGCCGCGTGTCCTCCCTGGACGGCAGGTCCGCACCGAAACCGACAGACTTGGTTCCGACCCGGTTCGATATGACCTCTTCGAGGCCTGCGAACGCTCCTCCGCAGATGAACAACATGTTGGTCGTATCCACCTGGATGAGTTCCTGGTGCGGATGCTTGCGCCCTCCCTGGGGTGGCACCGAAGCCACGGTCCCTTCGAGGATCTTCAACAGTGCCTGCTGGACGCCTTCACCCGATACGTCACGGGTGATCGATGGGTTCTCCGCCTTGCGGGCGATCTTGTCGATCTCGTCGACGTAGATGATCCCGGTCTCTGCCCGCTTCGTGTCGAAGTCCGCTGCGGTGATGATCTTGAGCAGGATGTTCTCGACGTCCTCGCCCACGTACCCCGCCTCGGTGAGCGCTGTCGCATCAGCGATGGCGAACGGCACGTTGAGCACCCGGGCCAATGTCTGGGCCATGAGCGTCTTGCCGGAACCGGTTGGTCCCACCATCAAGATGTTCGACTTCTGGAGTTCGACGTCATCGGCTTGCATACGCTGGCCTGCACGCACCCGCTTGTAGTGGTTGTAGACAGCCACGGAGAGAACCTTCTTGGCAACCGACTGGCCAACGACGTACTCCTCAAGGAATGCGTAGATCTCGTGAGGTTTCGGCAGTTCGGTGAACGTGACCTCTTCGGTCTCAGAGAGTTCCTCGGCGATGATCTCGTTGCACAGCTCGATGCACTCATCACAGATGTAGACACCGGGACCTGCGATCAGTTTCTTGACCTGCTTCTGGGACTTGCCGCAGAAGCTGCATTTCAGAAGCTCAGATCCTTCGTATTTCGCCAAGGGCGTGCTCCTCTAGTCCGTTACGGCTTCGAGCTGGCGACCCGACAGCACAGCGTCAATGACACCGTACTCGATTCCTTCTTCAGCTCCGAGCCAATAGTCGCGTTCGGTGTCCTCGGCAACCTGTTCGAGGGGCTTGCCCGTGTGCTTGGCGAGGATCACGTTGATGTCCTCACGGGTCTTGAGGATCTCCCTGGCATGGATCTCGATATCCGTGGCCTGGCCACCGAGGCCCGAAACCTGTGGCTGGTGGATCATGATGCGGCTGTGCGGAAGCCCGAAGCGCTTGCCTTCAGCGCCCGCAGCAAGCAGGACGGCTGCTGCAGAAGCGGCGAGACCCATGCAATAGGTCGCAACGGCGGGTTTGATGAACTGCATCGTGTCGTATATCGCCATGAGCGCGTAGGTCGACCCGCCGGGCGAGTTGATGTAGAGGTTGATGTCCTTGTCCGGGTCCTCACCTTCGAGGTGGAGGAGCTGGGCCATGATGATGTTCGCCACACCGTCGTCGATCGGTGTGCCGAGGAAGATGATGCGGTCCTTGAGCAGCCTGCTGTAGATGTCGAAGGCACGTTCACCGCGGGGAGTCTGCTCTACGACCGTGGGGACCAGGTAGCTCATATTGTTTCCTCTGACTCGTTGGGAGCATCGTCATCCGACACCCCGGGAGATTCCTCAACCTCTTCGGTCGATGCTTCTTCCCGTTCTTGTTGTTTGGGCTCGATCACCACCGGGGTGAGATCGACGGGGTTGCCATGCTTGTCGACCGGTCTTGCACTGTCGACGAGTTTGGCCAGCGCCCGCTCGCGGAGCATATCATCCATCAGCGCATCTATTTCCCCACTGGCGCGCCATGCAGCGATGATCTCCGTCGGGTCTTCGATGCTGCCCTGGAACATCGATAGGACATGGTCATTGATCTCGTCTTCGGTGATCTCGTAGTTCTCGATCGCTGCGATCGAGTCGAGGAGCACACGGGTCGCAAGCGCGTGGTCCGCCTGGTCTCTGATCGAAGCAAGGAACGTTTCCTCGTCCTGTCCCACGATGCGCAGGTAGTTCTGCAGGTCGATGTTGTCCGCCTCGAGCCTGCCTGCGAGATTCCGGACCCGAGCTTCGACCTCTGCGTCAACGAGCGCTGCAGGAACGTCGAGATCGACTTCGTTGACGATGTACTGCACGATCTTGTCCTGGAGCGCTGCTCGCTGGTTGTGCACCTTGTACGCGTGCATGTTCGCTTCGATCGCCGAGCGCAGTTCTGCCTCCGTCGCGAACTCCGTTGCATCGGACACCATCTCGTCGGTGATCTCCGGAAGGGTCTTCTTCTTCGCCTCTTTGATGGTGACGATCAAGTCGACAGTCTCGCCTCCCTTGTCGGAGTAACCCTCAGGAAGCACGCCTTCGCCACGCTGCGTGTCCCCGACAGTCGCTCCGATGAGGATGGCATCCAGCCCCGGGATGAACGAGTTGGTACCGACCTCGTACATCAGGTCCTTGGCACCTGCGGACTCGACCGGATCCCCGTTCGACTCGACGCTGATATCGATGAGCGCGAAATCGCCGTCGGAGAGTTCACCGTCGTGGTCGACCAATACGGCGAACTGATTGCGAAGGGCGTCCAGTTGCTCTTCCATCTCTTCTTCGGTCACGGCAGGGTCTTCGACCTCGATCTCGATCTCACCGAAGTCAGGGAGCGATTCGAGCACGGGCCACAGCGTCACGAGCACGTCGATCTCGATGGGGCCGTCTTCGGAATCGTCACGAACGGCAGACACGGTCGGTGGCGTCACCGGTTCGAGGCCGGCTTCGTCGATAGCAAGCGGAACGATGTCCTGAATCGCTTCGTCGATCGCCTCCGAACGAACATAGCTGGCACCAGCCACACGCTCGACGACGCCGACGGGAGCCTTCCCTGGGCGGAAGCCCTTGATCTTCATGCTGCGTGAGATCTTCGCCGCGGCCTTCTTCTTCGCGGATTCGAGCTCCTCGTTCTCGAGCCGGACGGTCAACGTCCGTTCGAATCTGCCTGTTTCGTTGACCTCGGTCTGCACGCTCACTCCTCGACATCGTGTTGTGCCGCGCGTGCCTCCCCTGTGTTCGGGGAGCCACGGATGGCTTGGGGTGGCCGACGGGATTTGAACCCGCGACTTCCTGGACCACAACCAGGCGCTCTAACCAAGCTGAGCTACGGCCACCATGCATCCGACAGTGGCACCGGCTCGCACACACGAACTCGGTACCGTATCGGGAACGGAGAGGATT